>DATIOS010000570.1:0-6214 GCA_035472915.1 Thermoanaerobaculia bacterium | reverse complement strand
CTTGGTCACGATCTGCACGATGCCACCGGTGGACTTGCCGTACTGCGCTTCGAAGCCGCCGGCTCAGCCGCCCAATGCGCCACGGTCACGCAGCCGAGGCTATGCGCGGCGATCACCACCTGCGGCCCGGCGTCCGCCACGGCCGCCTCCAAGGCGGCGACCCAGTCCTGCCGCGCCGGCGCCTCCCACTCCGTCTGCTCCACCCGGCGAAATCCCGGCTCCGCCGCCGACCAGACGCTCTGCCAGTGCTGAGGTCCCGAATTCCAGAGCCCCGGCACGATGAGGACGCGCGTGGGTTCGGTCATTGAAGGAGTCTATACGATACGCGATGGGCTCCCCGCGAGCTCCCGTGTGACAAACCGTGGTGGCGGTTCACCTTACCGGCCTGTCACGAAATTACCTGGGAGCCTGCCGGAAAACCTCCCCACCGGCCACGAGGATAGGAGACGAGCTTCCGTTCTCAGCCGCCCAACGCGGGCCACACGCGAAATTGTTCGTTCACTTGACGCAGGATGTCGTCGATGTCGACCGCATCCTCTGTATCCACGCTGACGAGAGGCCCAAGACCGAGAGGTCCGAGGACAGCCAGTCGCTCGAAATCTGCGATCAATTCATTGCGCCGTTTATCTTGGTCAAGATGCCCGTCATGGCGTTTGCGCGCCGAGAATCGCTTGGCTGCGACCGCGGGAGGACAGACGCAGTGGACTTCAACGACCTTCCCCGGTAGAGCTAATATCCATCCGGTAGGCGTCCCTGACTCGCCGGTGACTTTAGGATGTCTCCAAAACGAAGCCAATACGGCTCCGGCGGTTTGACCTGCCAACCTTTGAAAGGCCACGTCGGCCGACCGGCTCAAGCGATTCCGCCACTGCGCGTCACCAACGCCGAGGCCGTCGTACAGGGCCTCCAGAATGTCATCCTTGTCGAGCAGCGGGAGGTCGAGAGCGTGGGCCAACTGCTTCCCGAGCGTCGTCTTCCCGCTTGCGGGAAGGCCGGATACGACGACGAAGCGGTGCAAGATTTAATAGTCCAAGAGAGGGCCTATGACAACACGATTTCAGGATGATCGTGACCGAGCACCGCATGGACGATCGTTCCGCCGCAATGAGCTTGAATCATCTCGGCCAAAGCCTCAGTTGCCTCCTTAATCTCGTTGACGCCCACCGGCGGCAGTCCTTCGAGAACCAGAACCGCGCGCCGAGTCTGCGGCGTGAGCTTCGTGCGATCGGCTTCCTTCCAGTTCCAGCGCCGGCAGATAGCGCCGAGGTCGTCCTTGTAGATGACCTCGCCCGGATAAGGCGGCCGCGCCTCGGGCTCGCCCAGTAACTTTACCGGCGCTTCGTCAGCACCGGCCACGGTGAGTTGGATATCCCCTTGAGTGCGATCCAGATCCTCGCCGCCCGCGGGCAGCAGGAAGCGCAGGGAAATCGTATTGTAGAGATCCACCAGGGGATTGATCCGCGGCAGGGCGTGCCCTTTCGCCACCCGGCGCACGAGGTTCTCGATCGACGACGGATGGTCTCTGGGCTTGGCGCCAAACTTCCGGTAGGCCTCCCGCCACGGCGCGATGTGCGGGTGCTCTGGGATCGGCTGCCCGGCGAACATCTCCCGCACCCGCGTCTCCTCCTGCCGGAGACCGGTGAGGATCTCTTCGCTCTCCCGGGTGTTGTCGATCTCGCGGGCGACGATGACGCCGAGCACGGCATCGGGAAACTGGACGAAGATCTCGGGGGTCACCAGGAGTCGCGGCATAAGGATCCTTCCAGGGCCTTGGGTCTGCGGGAGGATACCGCGTGGACAGGCTCAGGCCCCAGTCGTCACACGTTGCACCCGCGATAGAGCTATAATCCCCGGCCACGATGCGACTCGTAACTCGTGGCGACCTCGACGGACTGACGTGTGCCGTGCTGCTCTCGGACAAGGAGGACATCACCGGCATCTCCCTCATCCACCCCCAGGACATCAGCGACGGGCGGGCGGAGATCCGGGCGGACGACATCATCGCCAATCTTCCCTATCACCCCAACTGTGCCCTGTGGTTCGACCACCACCTGCACACGGCGACGCCGCACGTCCCCAGGCAATTCAAGGGCTCCTTCGCCGAGGCGCCTTCGGCGGCGCGGCTGGTCTATGAATACTACGGCGGCGAGACGGCGATGCCTCATTATGCCGAGCTGGTGAGGGAGACGGACCGGCTCGACTCGGCCAATCTGACGCCCGACGACGTCCTCGATCCCCAGGGCTACATCAAGCTCGGGTTCACGATCGACGGCCGCACGGGCATCGGCCACTTCGAGGACTACTTCCACGATCTCGTCGACTTGTTGCGCAACCAGACGCCGATCGAGGAGGTGCTCAACGATCCGTCGGTCAAGGCTCGCTGCCTGCTGATGGAAGGCGAGAACCACCACTTCTGCGAGGCGCTGCGCGAGCATAGCCGGGTGGACGGCAACGTGGTGATCACCGACTTTCGCGGGCTCGACTACACGCCGATCGGCAACCGGTTCCTGGTTTACGCCCTGTTCCCCGACGTCAACGTTTCGGCGCGCATCCACTGGGGTCCGGACCGCAAGTACCCCATGCTGATTCTCGGCCACAGCATCTTCCAGCGTACCTGCAAAACGAGCGTCGGCGAGCTCGCCGCACGCTACGGCGGCGGCGGCCACCGCGGCGCCGGCAGCATCCCGCTGATCGAAGAGCCGGACCAGCAGATCCAGATGATCGTGGGCGAGCTGAAGGCGAACGGGTAGAGCTTTTTCAGTACGTCGCCCAGATCCCCGGTGTGGCAATCTCTACCGAGTGGCCGTCGGGATCGCGGAAGTAGAGGCTCGTACCGCCGCGAGCCCACCGCGTGGTGCTCTCGATCTCGATGCCGCATTCCCTCAGGTGATGCTCCCAGCCGGGCAGCTCCTCGCCACGGATGGCGAACGCGAGATGGACGGGGCCGTTGCCGTCGTGGGCCGGAATCCGTCCCTCCGCACCCAGGTCCGCCCCCTGAAGAGTCGCGCCGCGCTTAAAGAGAAGGAGGATGCTGGACTGTCCGGCGTCGACGGCCACCAGGCGCGGACCGGAATCGAGGACGCGGAGTCCCATCACATCGCGGTAGAACGCCGTGGCGCGGTCGAGGTCGTCGACGTACAGCGCGGTTTCGAGAACCCGCTCGATCGATGGCATGGGGCGATCCTTCGCTAAGGCTGCTGGGCGCCAGAAAGTACGTTGATCGATTTCAACACGCTCGCGAAGGCCGCGAGCTCTCCGGGGCTGGCGGCCGACTTTGCCTTCGACATCGCCACTGCGACGCTGAATGGAAACTGGGGGCCGGGATTGAGATAGGCCACGTACTCGAAGAACGACCCGGGCATGTAGAACAGCTTCGGAAAAGTCGCGTAACCGGGATGCTGTACGTCCAGGTCGGCGGATTTCAACTCGGGATACCGCTGGCGAAGGCCGTTCAGATCGGTTTTCAGATCTTCCTCCAGATTCTCATGAGTCTTCTCGTCGACGCGAACGCGGATCGTGACGTCCGCGGCCTTGGAAGCCGCCGCGCTCGGGAAGAAGACGACGCTCACGCCGTAGGTCCGCGCTTTGTCCGTGTCGCCCGTCCAGCCCGGCGGCTCCTGGACCATGAAGGAAAAGCCGTCGCCGCTGATCAGCAGGGCGGAGGCCTCGGGCTCGGCGGGCTTTTGGGCGGCACCGGGAAGGGCGCCAGTGAACACGGCGAGCAGGATCGCGGCCGTGAGGATTGAAACTCTTTTTTTCATGACTCTTTTCCGAGAGGCTCGTCCAGCTTCAGCTCCACCAGGGTCGCCGAAATTTCTCGCAACAGGTCGTCGTCCTCTTCTCCAACCCCGAGGTCCACCATCTCGGCGGCGACGTCGCGAACGAGATCGGAGATCAGGTCATCTTCCGGATAGGCGGTGAGCGGCGGCATGGCCCGGAAGGACTGGACGTTCATGGCAATCGTTTCGCGCAGGAAATCGGCGTAGCCGCGGGCGGAGCCGGCTAGGGTGTGGTGCATCGCCATGTGGCGGCGGGCGTTCTCGCCCATGCGGCGGCGCAGGGATTCGTCTGTCGCAAGGGTGAGCAGATACTTCAGGAGCAGCTCTTCTTCGGTGTCGTCGAGGTCGACCTTGGCGCAGCAATCGTCGGGATATTCGGCGAAGGCGCCGCTGTTGTTGACGATCAACGGCTTGCCCATGCCGAGCAGCCGGATTACCGTCCCCGAGGTCTCGCCGCCCGTGGGGTGCCGCAGGTTCACCGCCACGTCGCACGCCTGCATATAGAGAAGGAAGCGGTCGAGATCGAGACGGCCGGTGATGGTGACGCCTTGCCGCAGCTCGGCCGTGAAGATCCGCTCGAAATCGAAGTGACGGGAAACCTCGCCCACGATCAGCAGCCGGGCGCGGGGGATCTGCTGGCGCAGACGGGCGAAGGCGCGGAGCAGCACGGCGGGCCTTTTGGCGGGAGTCATGAAGCCGTAGGTGGCGACGACGAAATCGCCGGCATCGATTCCGAGAGCGGCGCGGGCCGCTTCGGGTCCTCCGGCAAGCTCGCCCCCTCCTGGAAACTTCAGGCTCAGATGGTGCGGGACAGTCGCGATGCGCGCCAGGGGACGGCTCGCCAGTACGCGGTCGCGGGTGAACCGGTTGTGGACGATGATCCCCAGGCTTGCGTCCACCACGCGCTCGAACAGGGGATAGCTCCAAAGGTCGAGCGACACGCCGGTGGCCAGGCAACGCCGGGCCGCGGCCTCGCCCGTGCGGCCATAGGCGTAGCGCAGCTCGTCGACGTAGAGATCGGGGCGGCTGGCCTCGAGAGTCAGCTCGCGCACCAGGTGATGGAGAACGAACTCGTGGAGCACGACCACGCCGGGATATTGCAGCAGGGTCCGGTAGATGCCGGCGTGGTAGTCCGCGTTGTTGCCGAGCTGATAGAGGACGACGTCGAATCGCCCCTGCTCCATCAAGCGGGGGAGGGCCCGGTGGCCATGAACGGGGAAGCGCGCCGCAAGCGCCGGATCGGGCCGGAACCCTTCGTCGACGATCAGCTCGACCTCGCACTCCTCGGCGAGATTCGGCAGCAGCTCGGCGCTGTAATCGGCGATCCCCGACTTCATCGGGGGGAGGGGACTGAAGAAGGCGACGCGCATGGTGTGGGATTGTAGTGCGGCAGGCGGGTGGAGGGGGTGCCAATATTATGCAGACTTGCATTATGCTGTCCTGCATAATGATTTTCGTCGACCGCCTTCAGGAGATGGAACGCCTCGACCGGCTCTCGGCCCTGGAGGAAGGAGGGCTCGCCGTGGTCTATGGCCGCCGGAGGATCGGCAAGACCCGGCTCCTTCTTCAATGGTCGAGCCGCTATAAGGGATTGTATACGGTGGCCGACCAATCCTCGGCAGACATTCAGCGGAGGTATTTTGCTGAGGCGGTTGCTGAGCGGCTGCCTGGATTTGCCGACGTGGACTACCGTGACTGGCGAACACTGCTCGTGCGGCTGACCCGGGAAGCCACGGCTGCGAGCTGGCGAGGCCCAGTCATCTTCGACGAATTGCCCTACCTCGTGACATCGGCACCAGAGCTTCCCAGCGTTCTTCAGCGCTGGCTGGACCACGAAGCTCGCCAGGCCCGTCTGGTGACCGCGGTCGCCGGCTCCAGCCAGCGCATGATGCAAGGACTTGTCCTCGGCCGCGAAGCTCCGCTCTATGGACGCGCCAGGGAGATTCTCGAGCTCGGCCCGATCGAGCCCATGTATCTTCAGGAGATCTTCGGGCCGTTGTCGGGCGTGGATGTAGTCGAAACCTATGCGGCCTGGGGAGGAGTTCCCCGGTATTGGGAGCTGGCCAAAGAGGTCGACGGCGGTGTCAAGTCCCAGATCGAACGACTGGTCCTGGACCCGTTGGGTCCTCTCCACCGGGAACCGGATCGACTGTTGCTGGAAGAGATTCCCTCGGCACTGGAAGCCAGGCCCATTCTCGACGCGATCGGAATGGGCGCCCATCGAGCCTCAGAGATTGCCGGCCGGCTGGGGCGGCCGGCCACCTCCATGTCGAGACCCCTCGATCGGCTCCTTGGAATGGGATTGGTGCGAAGGGAGGTGCCCTTCGGCGAGCCCGAAAAAGCGAGCCGGCGCAGCCTCTATAAGATTGACGATCCTTTTTTTCGCCTTTGGTTCCGAGTCGTCGCACCCCACCGGGGCCAACTGGCGAGCGGGA
>DATIOS010000569.1:0-9710 GCA_035472915.1 Thermoanaerobaculia bacterium | reverse complement strand
AAAAATTCCTAAGAAGATCGCGTAGTCCGTGAAGACCCAACCGCCCGTCCAGACCCGCCCCTACGCTAGGCATCAAGCTAAGAGTTGACGCTGGAAGAGGCCGTGTACCTAGTGGGAGCTTACTTCCCCTTCTTCTCGGCCGCCGGCGTGTCCGCCTTGGTTTCGAGGTTGATGTCGACCTTCACGTCCTCGCCCAGCATCACGCCGCCGTTGTCGAGCGCCTTGTTCCAGACGATGCCGTAGTCCTTGCGGTTGAGGGTCGTCACGGTCTCGAAGCCGGCCCGGGTGCCGCCCCAGGGGTCCTTGACCTGTCCGAGGTAGGTCACGGGCAGCGTCACCTTCTTGCTGACGCCGTGAAGGGTCAGGGTGCCGGTGACGTCGAACCTGTCCTTGCCGGTAGCCTTGATCGCCTCGCTCTTGAAGGTGATCTCCGGAAACTTCTCGACGTCGAAGAAGTCAGCCGAGCGCAGGTGCTTGTCGCGGTCGGGCACGGAGGTGTCGATGCTCGTGGCCTTGATGTGGAAGTCCACGGAGGAGGCCGGGAGGTTCTTCGGGTCCAGGTTGACCTTGCCCGAGAACTCGTCGAAGCGGCCATGGACGTTGGTGACCAGGTGGCGGATGCTGAACCCCACCTCCGAATGCGCGGGGTCGACCGAGAAGGTGTCGGCGCTCAGCGGCAGGGCGGCGAGGGTGGCGAGAACGGCGACGGCGAAGAATTTGCGGTTCATGAAAAGTCTCCTTGGTTGTGGTTGTCCTACTGGCAAAGAGTCAACGGTGCCCGGCGCGGATCGCCTCCAACAGGCGGAGGAGTCGCTCCTGGTCTGCCGCGGAAAGCATGGCGACGGCGTCCCGGTCCGCCGTGTCGATCGGATCGTCGAGCCGCTCGACGAGGGCAAGGCCCGGCGCGGTGAGCCAGCACAGCACCTGCCGGCGATCCTGCGGGCAGCGCTCGCGGCGTACCCACCCTTTGGCCTCCAGCCGGTCGAGCAGCCGGGTGATGCCGGGCGCCTGCTCGAGCATCCGGTCGCTGATCTCCAGCGTCGGCAGGCCCGACTCGCCGGCCCCCCTCAGGATGCGCAGGACGTTGTACTGCTGCGGCGTGATGTCGAAGGGCGCGAGAGTCCGGTCGACAGCCCGGCGGACGAGATCCGAGGTGCGCAGCAGACCGACCACCAGCTCCTGACCGAGCGAACGGAACGGCTTGCGTTGCTGAATCTCGGCCTGCAGGCCCGTCGGCTCCTTCGACATGCCGAAAGAATACTGTGTCAATAGTTGATCTGTCAAGCATCGCGGAAAAACCCGCACGGCACCGATCCGGACTCGTGTCCGGATCGGTTGAAGGGGCTTCCGTCGTCACTCAGGGGAAGTCGAAGCGCCAGCCGTAGATGCCGCGCGGGGTGTTCCGGCGGCAGCCGGGGAAGAAGTTGGTGCAGACCGCACTCGAGAAGGCGACCACGAAACCTGTCGGGCTGGCCGCCACGGCGGGCGAGGTGGCGTCGACGCCGATCGAGACGGTGGAGACGCGCGACGAGGGCACGGTCTGTGGGCTGTACAGCTGGGTCGAGATCTGGCAGTCGCTGGGCGACAGGCAACTGCGCCAGCTGATGGCGAAAAAGCCGCGCCCGTCCTCGGCGGCCACGACCGGGATCATGTTGCTGCGCCCGTCGGCCGGGCTGACGGCGAGCTCGGCGGTGAGGGGTTGGTTGCCGGCATCGAAGCGGCGGGCGCGAATGTCGCAGGCCAGCACACCCGGTGACGGACGGGGCGAGGGGTTCGGCCCGGTGACAGCCGCCGCCGAAGCGCTGTGAACGGACGTGCCGCAGACGTCCCAAGCGGCCACGATACCGCCGTCCTGCGTCGCGGAAACATTCAAATTCTGGGAGTTGTTCACCGCCAGCTGATTGATCTGGAAGTCCGCGCCGTCCGCCTGTCCGTCGGCGCCGTAGCCTCGACCCAGGAGGCTCGCCGCGTGCCAGACCACGGTAAAGCTGCCGTCGGGCCGCATCGCGAGGCTGGAGGCGGAGCCGTTCGAGTCGATCAGGACCGTCGCTCCGAGCGGCGCTCCCTTGGGGTCGAAGCGGCGCAGGAAAACTCCGCTCCTCGACGCCCAGGTGACCGCGAAAGCGCCGCTCTGATCGACGCCGATCGCCGGCAGGCTCGACTGCGCGTCCACCGGTGTCGTTAGCTGCGTGGTGCGGCCCACCTTGGCGCCCGTGGGCGTGAAGAGCTGGACGCGCAGCGGAGAGCCGATGCCGGGCCTTGAGGTGGTCGTGTCGAGCCAGCCCACGACGAAGTCGCCGTGCGCGTTCATCGCGATTTTGGGCAAATTACCGTTCGAAGCCACCTGCAGGAGACCGCCGAGCGGATTGCCCTGAGGGCTGAACCGCCTCGCGACCACCTGGGTGCGGGAGAGCGCCAACCGGGTCCAGACCACCACGGAGTTGCCTAGCCCGTCCGTGGCCACGCTGGGGGAACGGTCGTACCCACTGGTGGAGATCGGAAACGCGGTCGACTCAGGCACGGGAAAAGCTGCCCACGCCGGGGAGGCCAGGACAGCAGCCAGCAGCACCAGCAAACACCGATTACGCATAGAAGATCTCCTCTAAGGTAGGCCACTTGACTTTATACACCTGTTGTGTCTATAGCGCAATGGCTTGTCTTGCACGCTGCCCCTCCCCTCCCCAAAGACCCTCATCACCCCGACCCTCTTCTCCCGCCCCCGCCCAACCCCTCACACCGGGAGAAGAGGGAGACAAGCAAGGAGGACGATTTGCACGGTGTTCCCCCTCTCCCGGTGTGGGGGGTTGGGCGGGGGCGGGAGAGGGGGCCAGGGGGTGAGGGTCCGGCCCGGAGGGCCGCTGCTTGAGGTGGGCGAGGAGGTGACGGCGAGAGCGATCTGTTAGACTCCGCGCCTATGTCTGAAACCGTCCGTCGCCCCCGCGTGGGCATGATCAGCCTCGGCTGCCCGAAGAACCTCGTGGACAGCGAGATCATGCTGGGCGAGCTTGCCCGCCGCGGCTACGACGTGGTCAACGACCTGGACACGGCGGACACGGTGGTGGTCAACACCTGCGCCTTCATCGAGGAGGCCCAGCAGGAGTCGATCGACACCATCCTGGAGGTCGTGGGCCGCAAGGGGAACGGCGTCGACAGGGTGTTGGTTGCCGGGTGCATGGTCAACCGCTTCGGCGACCAGCTGGCGAGAGAGATCCCCGAGATCGACGGCTTCGTGGGGCTCGACCAGCTCCGCGACGTGGGCGACGTGGTGCAACTCGGCGGCGGACCGCCCCTGCCGGCGCCCTCGCACATGGTGTTCGATCACACGGCGCCCCGCCTGCTCACCACCCAGGGCCATGCGTATCTAAAGGTCGCCGAAGGGTGCAACAACCCGTGCACCTTCTGTGCGATCCCCATCTGGCGCGGCCAGTTCCGCAGCCGGACGATCGAGAGCCTGGTGGCGGAGGCGAAGCAGCTCGAAGCCGCCGGCATCTCCGAGCTCAACCTCATCGCGCAGGACACCACCCGTTACGGCGAGGACCTCGGGATGCGCCGCCACGGCCTGGTGCGCCTCGTGGAGGCCCTGCTTGCCGAGACGTCGATCCCCTGGATCCGCTTCCTCTACGCGTATCCAACCACCCTGGACGAAGATCTTCTGCGGCTGATGGGCACCGAGGAGCGCTTCTGCTCCTATCTCGACATGCCCCTCCAGCACAGCCACGGCGACGTGCTGACGGCCATGCGGCGGGGCGGCGACGCCAAGCGCTATCTGCGCCTGCTCGACCGGGCCCGCGAGCTGGCGCCGGACGTCTTCCTGCGCTCCACCTTCATCGTCGGTTTCCCGGGCGAGACGGAAGAGCATTTCCAGGATCTGATGACCTTCATCCAGCGGGCCCGCTTCGACCATCTCGGCGCCTTCGCCTACAGCCCCGAAGAGGGGACGCCCGGCGCGGAGCTCAAGGGCCGAGTGCCGCGCAACACCCAGCGGCGGCGGCTGCGCCAGCTCCTCGAAGCGCAGAAACCCATTGCCCTCGCGCAGCGCCGGCGGCTGGTGGGAAAGACGCTGACCGTGCTGGTGGAGGGCGCCTGCGAAGAGTCCGAGCACCTTCTCCAGGGGCGCCATTACGGCATGGCGCCTCAAATCGACGGCCGCGTGCTGCTCAATGACGGCTCGGCGCCGGCTGGGACCCTCGTCGAGGTGAGGATCACCGAGGCGTACGCCGACGATCTGGTGGGCCACATCGTGGGCGCCGCCCAGCCCGGGGACGCGGCGCGAGTGACCGTCGCAGACACTTTCGCGGAAGCCGTTCTCGCCTGACCTTATCCATGCACGTCTTCCAGGACGCGTACAACGCCAGTGACCTGCCGCGCGGCGGCGTGGGCACCATCGGCAACTTCGACGGTGTGCACCGCGGCCAGCGGGCCATTCTCGAACGGCTGGTGGCGCGGGCGGAGAGCTTGGGCGTGCCGGCGGTGGTGATCACCTTCGATCCCCATCCCCTGACCGTCCTGGCGCCCGACCGGGCGCCCGTCGCCCTGACCACGCCGAAGCAGAAAGAGGAGTTGCTGGAAGAGGCGGGGGTCTCGGTGATACTCGTCGTCCGCTTCACGGCGGAGCTGTCGCGGGTGCCGGCGCGGACCTTCGTCCGCGAGCTCCTGCACGACAAGCTGGACCTCAAGGAGATCTTCGTCGGCGCCGGTTTCGTCTTCGGCCACAAGCGCGAGGGGAACCTGGCGCTGCTCCAGGAAATGGGCAAGGACCTGGGGCTCACCGCCACCGCCGTGGATGAGGTGATGTATGGCGGCGAGCGGATTTCCAGCACCCGCATCCGCCGCGCCATCGCCGAGGGGAACGTGGCCGAGGCGGCGGAGATGCTGGGCCGGCCCTACGCCCTGGCCGGCGCCATCGCCCGCGGCGACCGCATGGGGCAGAAGCTGGGCTGGCCGACCATCAACCTGATGACGGACAACAAGCTGCTGCCGGGCGACGGCGTCTACGCCTGCCGGGTGCACTTCCCGAGCTATCCCGCGACCTTCGACTGCGTGACCAACATTGGCACCCGGCCGACGGTCTATGAGAATTACCAGCGGGTGGTGGAGAGCCACATCCTCGATTTCAAGGCCAACGTCTACGGCCAGAAGATCAGGCTGGAGTTCTACAGGCGCCTGCGGGAGGAGCGGATCTTCCCCACGGTGATGGACCTCTCGGCCCAGATCCGCCGCGACGTCGACGCCACCCGGGACTACTTCTTTCGGCGGCGGCTGGAACAAGATGCGCCGTCCGCCGCGTTAGAAGGGGAGTAGGATTGCGGCTGCGTCCTACCTTATCCCGTAATTTCAGGAGAGAGGAAAAGGTCCACATATGGGCAGTGACAAGATCGTGATGGTCGACCAGGCGAACTTCGAGAGCGAGGTCCTCAAGTCCGAGAAGCCCGTGCTGGTCGATTTCTGGGCTCCGTGGTGCGGTCCCTGCCGGGCCGTGGCGCCGGTGCTCGGCGAGATCGCGGACGAGATGCACGACAAAGTGACCATCGCCAAGGTCAACGTCGACGAGAACCAGGAGCTTGCCGTCAACTTCGGAATCCGCAGCATTCCCATGTTCCTGCTGTTCAAGAACGGCCAGGTCGCCGATCAGATGGTGGGCGCGCGGGGCAAGTCGGCCTTCCAAGAGCTCATCGAGCGTCATACCGGTGAAGACGCGCCTCGCAGCGCTGTCAGCGGGGCTTGAAGAGCTCGGCTGCGAGGCGTTGCTCGTCCTCGCTCCGTCCTCCCAGGACTCCGACCTCGCGCCGTTCTTGCCCGGCCCGGCCCACCTGGGGGAGTCCCTGCTGGTGCTCCCCCGCGAGGCTCATCCGCGCCTCGGCTTCCTCACTCCCATGGAGCGCGAGGAAGCGGCGGCCACCGGACTCGATCTGCTGACGCCTGAGGATCTCGACATCTCCCGCTGGGCGAGCGAGCTGCCCGATCCGGCGTATTTCCTCTCGCAGCTGGTGGGCCGCGCCCTCGAACGTTGCGGCGTGGCTCCCTGCCGCGTCGCCCTCGCCGGGCACGGCCAGACCGGTGTGACCGTGGCCGCCTGCGCGGCCCTGAGCCGCGAGGGCTGGACGTGGGTGCCGGGCAACGCTCTGATGGCGATGGCGAGAAAGCGCAAGGAACCGGCGGAGATCGCGGGCCTGCGGGAGGCCTCGGCGGCGGCGGGCAAAGCCTTCCGCGCCGTGGCCCGGCTGCTGGCGGCGGCGACGGTGAGTCCGGCGGACAACACCGGCGAGCTGTGGTTGGAGGGTGAGCGCCTGCGCGTCGTCCGCCTGCGGGCCGAGATCGCGCGGGTGCTCGCCGAGGACGGCCTGGAGCAGCCGCGCGGCAACATCATCGCTCCGGCGGAGGAGGGGGCGATTCCCCACTGCACGGGCACGCCGGACCGGGTGCTGCGGGCCGGCGAGTCGCTGGTCGTGGACGTCTTCCCCACGGGCCGGCTGTTCTCGGACTGCACCCGAACGTTTTGTGTCGGCGAGCCCTCGGAGGCGTTACGTCGCAGCCACGCCAAGGTGCGCGAGGCGCTGGACAAGGCCAACCTGCGAGCCCAACCGGGAATCCGCGGCTGGGAAGTGCAGGAAGCCGTCTGCGCCCGCTTCGAAGCCGCGGGCTATCCGACGCCCATCTCCGAGCCCGGCACCACCCGCGGCTACGTCCACAATCTCGGCCACGGCGTGGGCTTCGAGATCCACGAGCTTCCCACCTTCAAGAAATCCTCCGGCGCCGAGGGCGTGCTGCGCGAGGGCGATGTTTTCACCCTGGAGCCCGGCCTCTATGATCCGGAAGAGCGCTGGGCCGTGCGGCTGGAAGATCTGCACTATCTGAGCGCGGATGGGTTGGAAGTGCTGACGCCGTTGCCCTATGAGCTGGATCCGCGGGCGTGGGGATAGCAGCAGTCGCGAGCTGGGAAATTTCGAGTCAGCCCAGCCCAGGATCAGCCGATGACAAAGCCTACCCTCATACCTCCCGACTATGCGGCCTGGCTGGCAGATCTCAAATCGCGCATTGCCACAGCTCAGTTTCGGGCAACACTAGCTGTCAATTCCGAACTGGTTCGGCTCTATTGGGAAATCGGACGTGGAATTCTGGAGAGACAGGTAAATCATGGATGGGGAACTAAAGTCATAGACACTCTCGCGAAAGACCTTCGCCTGGCTTTTCCGGAGATGAAGGGCTTTTCCCCTACCAATCTGAAGTACATGCGGCGTTTCGCTGAGGACTGCCCAGAGAGGGCATTCGGTCAGCAGCTTGCTGACCAATTACCCTGGTTCCATGTCGTGGTGCTGCTGACCCAACTCTCTGATCCTGACGAGCGTGAATGGTACGCCGCCAAAGCGATTGAGTACGGCTGGTCTCGCAATGTGCTGGGCCTGCAGATCGAAGTCCGGGCCCGTCAACGCGAAGGAAAGGCTGTGACCAACTTCCCGGCACGCCTGCCTGCTGTTCAGTCGGACTTTGCCCAACAGGCGCTGAAAGATCCCTACCTGTTCGATTTTCTTGCCCTGTCGCGGGAAGCCAGCGAACGCGATATCGAACAGGGTTTGACCCAGCACATCACCCGCTTCCTACTGGAATTGGGCGCGGGCTTTGCGTTTGTCGGACGGCAGGTACATATCGAGGTGGCAGAAGACGACTTTTTTATTGACCTGCTGTTTTATCACCTCAAGCTCCGCTGTTATATTGTCATCGAATTGAAGGCGATGGAATTCAAGCCAGAACACGCTGGGCAACTCAGCTTTTACCTTACGGCGGTAGATCGCCGGATCAAGGCTGAACAGGACACCCCTACCATCGGCCTGCTCCTTTGCCGCAAGCAGAATCGCTTGGTGGCGGAGTATGCGCTATCGGCGATTCACCAGCCCATAGGTGTTGCTGAATATCAGCTCACCCAAGCTATCCCGCCCGAGTTTGCGGGCAGCCTGCCCACGATTGAAGAGTTGGAAGCGGAGCTACAGGGCGATTTGCAGGTGCGCATCACAACCACCGAGGTGTTGTAAACATCGCCCCTGATCGCCCCTGAAACCGCTGCCGCCCCATCCCCGTAGTGCGGGCAATGAAGAAATCCTGGCTTGTTTTCGTGCTGTTTCTTGGCCTCGCCTCGTCCGCCGCCGCCCAGCCCCCGGCACCGGTGCGCTCGGAGCTCGGAGTGATGATTCCCATGCGGGACGGCGTCAAGCTCAGCGCCGACGTGTGGCTGCCCGAAGTGCCGGGCCGCTATCCGGTCCTCTTGGTACGCACTCCCTATCTGAAGACGGGTTTCAAGCTGTATGAATGGGCTCAATATTTCGCCAGCCGCGGCTACGTCTTTGCCGTCCAGGACACGCGCGGCCGGGGCGACTCGGAGGGCACGTTCGACGCCTTCTTTGGCGAGGGCAAGGACGGCTACGACACCATCGAGTGGCTGGCGGCGAAGCCGTGGTCGAACGGCCGGGTCGGCACTCTGGGTCTCTCCTACCTCGGCACGGTGCAATGGCTGGCGGCGCGGGAGAAGCCTCCGCACCTGGCCTGCATGGCGCCGACGGCTTCGGCGGGCCGCTGGTTCGAGGAGCTTCCCTATATGGGCGGCGCCTTCTCCGAGTTGATCGCGCTCTCCTTTACCAACGAGGTCGCCGGCCGCATCGATCAGGAGAACAATCTGGAGAACGCGGATTGGCCCAAAATCCTCGCTCACCGGCCGCTCCTCACCGCCGATACCGTGCTGGGGCGGACGATGCCGCTCTATCGCGACTGGCTCACCCATTCGACGACCGGGCCGTACTGGGACCGTCTACGTTTCACCGCGAAAGACTTCGCTTCGATCGACATTCCCACCCTGACCGTGACCGGTTGGTACGACGGCGACCAGCCGGGTGCGCTCTTCTATTGGCGGGGATTGATGGCCAACGCGCCGCATCGCGATCGGCACTACCTGATCGTGGGCCCGTGGCGGCACCCGGAGACCTTCCGGGGCGGCTCGCTCCAGGTCGGCGATGCCAAATTTTCGCCGGATTCGATCGTCGACACGAAGGCGACTCACCTGGCGTTTTTCGAGGCCTGTTTGAAAGGCCAAGGCTCCGGGTTCAATTTTCCCCACGCTCGAATCTATGTGACGGGCGCCAACGTCTGGCGGACGTTCGATCAATATCCGCCGGCGGTTGCCACTCCGCGGCCGATGTACCTCGCGAGCGGCGGCCGTCTGATCTGGCAAACGGCCGCCGATTCGAAACCCGATCAATTCACCTTTGATCCCAAGAATCCCGTTCCCGGCAACCTCGGAGATTGGGCTTCGGATCGCCAGACGATTCAGAGCCGCGCCGACGTGCTGGTCTACACGAGCGAGGTGATGAAAGAGCCGCTCGAAGTGATCGGCGGCGTGGTCGTCAACCTCCAAGCGGCGAGCGATGCGCGCGACACGGACTTCACCGCCGCGCTGTCCGACGTCGGACCCGACGGCAAGGCGCTCATGCTGGGACCCTTTGTGGGGATTCGCCGGGCTCGCTATCGGAATGGCTACGACCGGGAAGAGCTGCTGACGCCGGGAAAAGTGGAGACTTTCCGCATCGAGCTTTTCGACGTCGCGCACAGCTTCGAGGCCGGGCACCGCATCCGGCTGGAGATCTCGAGCAGCTCGGCGCCCGTTTACACCCCAAACCAGAACACCGGCAACCCGGTCGCCACGGATACCGAGTGGAAGGTGGCGC
>DATIOS010000568.1:0-1939 GCA_035472915.1 Thermoanaerobaculia bacterium | reverse complement strand
CCGTGACGAGGACACGATCGGCGGCGTCGTCCTCTCCGAGCTGGGGCGCAATCCGGCCGTCGGCGACAGAGTCGAGGTCGGCCCCGTTTCCATCGAGGTCCTCGAGGTCATGCACAACCGCATCAACACGGTGTCCGTCATCGTCCGCCAGCCGGTATCGGTGCCTCCTGAGGGCGAGGGGTAGTTCTGCTTTCTCAGATTGCCATCCCCCAGGAAGACCCTCATCACCCCGGCCCTCTTCTCCCGCCCCCTCCCAACCCCCCTCACCGGGAGAAGAGGGAGACAAGCAAGAACACTCCAACCGGAACCCTCTCCCGGTGTGGGGGGTTGGGCGGGGGCGGGAGAGGGGCAGGGGTGAGGGTTTTGGGCGGGGGACCTCTGAGCCAGTAAGGGTCCACGGCACATGCCTTGCACCACTGAGTAGCACGGGCTGATCGTAACGCCCACCACCTCGCATTGACTTCAAGGAGAATTACCATGCCGACGACAACCGCCGCCACCACCAATCTGACCCTCCTCAACAGCCTGTTGCGGGGCGAGATGTCAGCGATCGAAACCTATCGCCAGGCCCTGGAGAAGGCTGGAACCGAGCCCGGAGCCGCGGATCTTCACCGTTTCGCGAAGGATCACCGCGACGCCGCGGCCCAGTTGTGGCAACACGTCGAGCGGTATGGTGGCAAGCCCTCGGAAGGCTCTGGCGCCTGGGGCGCCTGGGCCAAGACGGTGGAAGGCACGGCCAAGCTGTTTGGCAATGCCGCCGCCCTGAAGGCTCTCAAGGAAGGTGAGGAGCACGGCCTCAAGGACTACCAGGACGCCTTGAAGGACGAGGATCTGGCCGACGACTGCCGGGCTCTCATTCGCGGCCTGATCGAAAAACAGCGAGAGCACATCGTCGCGCTCGACCGGCTGATCTCGCAGGTCTAGCGTTCCGGGGGCTTCGCCCCGATCGCCTCCAGATCGATCTCCCGGTTGGCCGGCCGCTCCGCCGGAGCCGCCGCCAGCCGGGCTAGGATCGCCTCCCGCTGTTTTTCCGTGAGGTCGCCTCGCATCGCCACCGCCCGGCGGGGAGCCGTTCCTACCACCTTCCAGCCTGTCCCCAGAGCCGCGGCGGCCACCTGAAATTCCTGCTCGTCCGCTTCGGTGTCCCACTCGCTGATCCACACCAGCAGGCGGGCGCCGGGCTTTTTCACGCCGTCCTTCTTCTCATAAACGGCGAAGCGATCGCCGCCCCAACCTTCGGCGGCCTTGACGGCGCTTTCCCAATCGCCGCGCCCCCCATGCAGCAAACTGCGGATGCCGAGCTCGCCCAAGCCGCCGTCCGCCGCCTTGACGTAGCCCGGCAGCTCCGCCGCGAGGTCCGGGAGGTGAATGACGATGGGATCGTCGCGGCGGGTATGCCACTTTTCGGGATGCAGGATCTGCTCGGAAGAACGGGGCGGATCGGTCGTGAAGGCATAGTCTAGGAGCTTCTGCCCGCCGCGGCTGCGCGTGCTCATGCAGAACGTCATGCCCTGGAGGTAGCCGAACATCAGATTGTCCCGCAGCCACTCCGGCGCCTTCGCGAACTGGTCGGCACCCGGCAGATCGGGCAGCGCCTTCGCGAGCTTGTCGGTATCGCCGAACATGGAGGAAAGCATGCGGCTGGCGCCGGGCGTGCCCTCCAGGTTCGCCTGGGCCTGGAAGTCGATCATCGTCAGCGTGGCGTCCCCCTCCACCAGGGCGGTCACGGCGTTGCCGGCGTCGGAGAGCGGATCGTCATCCTTCTTCTCCAGCTTTTCGAGGTCGAAGCTCTGGTCCTGGAGGGCGTGGGTGAGCTCGTGAACGAGAGTCATGTCGTCGTCACCCCCGGCGGCAGGAGACTCCTGGCCCGCGCCGCCGCCCCGGCGCACCATGGCGAGATACTTCTTCTCCGTGTCGTAGTAGCCGGCCACCTGGCTGG
>DATIOS010000567.1:0-1921 GCA_035472915.1 Thermoanaerobaculia bacterium | reverse complement strand
TCTCCCTGCAGTGTGCCGAAGCCGGCGATGGTGAAACGGCCGATTTCCCGATCCACCGTGTTGGCCGGCGTCGCAAGGTCTCGGGAGCGCAGGCCGACACTGACGATCCCCGTCAGCGGGGCCGGCGACTGATAGCTGAGCCGGGCTCGTAGCGTGTTGCCGGTGGGAACGACCGAGGTCACTGTGCCATTGACCAACAGGAAGGTATTCGCGAGGTCGATTCCCGCTCCAAAATCCCAGACGTCGACGTCGATCCGCGTGTTCGCGGCCACGTTCTTGGCCCCGTTCGGAGGATTCACGATGCCGGTCACCGGCGACACTGTGTCGATCCCCTGCAGGGCGTTGAAGAAGATCCGCGCCATCAGGTCGTAGCCGGCTGAGTTGGGATGGCCCACCGGATCGTCCGCTACCAGCACATAGAGGCTGAAGGTGTTGGGCGTGGTGCGGAACACCTCGTAAGGGTCGGCCTCCCGCCGCTGGCGCACGCCCGCAAGATTGCGAATGCGGCCATTCAGGGCGTCGTTCAGGATGTTGTCGGCGTCCACCTTGGCGTCCGGCTTACGGGGAATGACCGTGGCGTGGAGTGCCAGCAGGCTCTTCACCTCGGCCCGCCGGGCCATCTCGTCGAGATTGAAGATGGTGGTCTCGGGGGAGATGGAGCGCGAAAGGTCGTTCGTCCCTTCCATCAGGAGCAGGTAGTCGCCCGGCAGGCCCTCGGCGATCACGCTGTCGATACGGTCGAGCGCGTCGGGGGTCCGCTCGCCGCCCACGCCGCGGTTGAGGACCGTGGCGCTGACGCCCGCCGTTTGCAGCAACACCTGGAGGCGCGGCGGATAGCCGAGGGCCGCCCGGGTCGGATCGTCGCCGCGCCCTTCGGTGATGCTGTCGCCGAACGCGAGGTACTTTCGCGGCGTGGTCTGTGCCCCGCCGAAAGCAGGGATCAGGCCGAGGATCAGCCCGAGTAGGACGATGGCGGAGGCGCGCCGTGGGAGACTCAAGGGACTCTTTCCAGGATCGCCGTGCCCTGCTGCTTCTCGGCCGGCCAGCGGAGACGGACGTTGCCGGCCAGTGAGTCGACGACGGGGCGGCTCAGCGATCGTGACGGCGAGGTGACGGAGGCTTTCGCCAGGACCTTGCCCTCGGCGTCCAGGTCGACGACGGACCAGGAACGCGCCGCGGACTCCAGGTAGAGCAGGCGGGGATGGCCGGAGGTTTCCAGAAACGCGGGATAGAGCGAGCCCGAGGGGCCGGCAACGTGCTCGTCGAGCCACACTCCGTGCTCGAAGCGGGCCATCCGCAATTGATACCCACGGCCGTCGAAGCGGCTCCAGGCGATCAGCGCTCCGCCGCCGGCCGTGGCCGTGAGGGCGGGCGTGATGTCGGGCACCGAGTTGGGGGCGGACAGCCGGACCACGGGGAGCCACCTCTCACCGGTTCGCTGGCTCCAGACGATCTCGTCGGCTGTACCGTCGAAGGCGCTCCAGGCGAGTAACCACGAGCCGTCGGCCAGCACCGCTCCGGTCAGCGCCAGCTGGCTCCCGGGACCCCGGTGGGAAACCGTCTCAGGAGCCTGCCACTTCCGGCCGTTCCAGGCGGCGGCATGCACGGCGAGGGTGCGTCCGCCGTCCCCTTCCAGCCAGGCGAGGCCGGCGAGCCGGCCGCCGTCCACCAGGAGCACCGGGCCGCGCCGCTGTAGCCCCTTTTGAGCCGGAGGCTCGGGGAGCGAGCGGAAGCTCTTCTCGTCACCCGTCAACAGGAAGAGGCGTTGACGGCCCGCGGCGTCCGGAAAGCTGCCTGCTGCCACCCAACCGCCTTCCGTGGCGACGAGGGAAGAGACCTCGGCTCGTTGCGGCAGGGTTACCTGCAGCGTTCCGCCGCCGGGTAGCTCGAGCCGAGCCGAATTCCCCAGGGGGATCAGGAC
>DATIOS010000566.1:0-7583 GCA_035472915.1 Thermoanaerobaculia bacterium | reverse complement strand
CCTCTTCCTCAATGGAAGAGGTCACCGCGGACGTGCCGATATTGGCATTGACTTTCACCAGAAAGTTGCGGCCGATGATCATTGGCTCGCTTTCCGGATGATTGACGTTGTTGGGGATGATCGCCCGGCCGCGGGCCACCTCCTCGCGCACGAGCTCGGGAGTGACGGTCGAGGGAACGGCGGCGCCGAACGATTGGCCCGGATGCTGGGCGACGCCGCCGCCCCAGGCCTTGCCCCCTGCGATCTCGCGCGCCAGCTCGCGCCGCTGGTTCTCGCGGATGGCGATGAACTCCATCTCCGGCGTGATGATTCCCCGCCGCGCGTAATGTAGCTGCGAAACGTTGGCGCCCGGCTTGGCGCACAACGGCTTCCTGAGATGGGGAAAGCGGAGACCGGCTAGCCGCGGATCGGTGGCGCGCCGGCGACCGTACTCGGAGGAAACGGACGGCAGCTCCTCGACGTCGCCCCGCTCCAGAATCCACGGCCGCCGCAGCGGAGCCAGCCCTTGGCGCACGTCGATCGCGGCTTCGGGGTCGGTGTACGGACCCGAAGGATCGTAGACGGTGACCGCCGGGTTCGGGACGGTGAGCCCGGCACTGGTCTGCGTGGGAGAGACGCGGATCTCGCGCATCGGCACCCGCACGTCCGGCCGGCTGCCCTCGACGTAGATCTTGGTCGAGCCGGGCAGCGGCCCGGTGGTGATGGCAGGGATTCCCACGGCCGGCTCGCCGGCAGGGACGGACGGGTTGAACGTCGGCTCGATCATTCGGATCTCCTTCTCCGTCTGTGCTTCCGCGGAAATCATGCCGAGCAAGAGAAAGGCCGCACCCTTTCACCGGTGCGGCCGCGCTGGCAGGCTCTCGTCATCGCTTCCCTACGCTGGCATTACCCAGGTCAGGTGATGAGGGTCGTCCCCGCAACGGGACTCTCAGCCTTGGCGGCCCCCCTAGCTGGCTGGATGATCGTACACGAGTTTTCGCCCGAGGGAAGAACACGGACAGGCACAGACAGCATGGACGATCAGGGACCGGAGCGACAGGCCTGATCCCTAATCTCTGCTACGGATCGAAGACCGCGTACAGCCGTTGGCCGCCCGTCTGACGTGCAATCCGGGCCTCGGCGGCGAAGCTGTTGGCGCCTCCCGTGACGCAGGCACCCACACAGCCGTCCGCGAAGCCGATCAGCGTCCGTCCCTCCGGGTCCACGGTGAGATCCATGAAGTCGAGCAGATTGCGGGTTGTGCCGCAGGTGGTGCCGGCGGTGCAGATGGTGCTGCGCTGCACGGGGTCGTTGGGCGTCACGTCCACGGTCGTCCAGGTCGCTCCGGCATCGTAGGTCGTGGCCAGGTAGAGGTGCCAGACCGCTGGGAAGGCGGGATCGTCGCCCGTGGCATTGCCGGCCGCCGTAGTACCGAGGAACGCGAACGCCGCGCGGTCGCCGTCGCCCGCCGTCACCGCGGGGAAGGCGATGTTCTGAATTCCGAACGCCGCGCCGACGTCCTGGAGGTTCGTCCAGGTCACTCCCTGGTCGTGCGAGACGACCGCATAGGCGTGGCCATCGCCGTTGGACCAGCCGAAATAGACGGTGCCGTCGGCGCCGATGCCGAGCGAGGGATCGGAGGAGCCGGCGGAGCTCCCCGGCACGGTGCGCACGGTCCAGCTCAAGCCGTTGTTCGTCGACACCGCGACGCCCTGCAAGCCGTTGCAACTCTTATTGGGGACGTAGGCCGTACCGTCGGGCCCGACCTTGACGTGGCCGTGCAGGCCGGCGCACTGGGTCAGGTTGTAGATCGGCACCGCGGGACCGAAGGTGGCGCCGCCGTTGAGGCTGACGGCGCAGGAGGCGAGGGCGATGTTCTGCGAGCAATAGTAGATGGCGTGCGGAAAAAGTTGCGGCAGGGAGCCCAGCAGCCCGCTATGGAACGGTCCGCCGCCGATCGTCTGGTGGTCGACCCCCGAGGCGATGCCCCCTCCCTGGCTCGGATGCCAGGTGGCGCCATCGTCGTCGGAGTAAGCCATCAGACTGAACGTCGTCGGCAAGAGCTGTGAGACGAACGTGCGGCCCAACAGCCGATCGGTATAGAGGATTGGATCGAAGGTGATGAGCGAGGTCTGCGTCGCGCTGACGTTCTGCCAGGCGGCGGTCGCGGGAGACGCGGCGTCGTTGAAGGTGACCTTGAGCGTCTCGGTGCCGGCGATGTAGAGGACGGCGCCCGTCCGCCCGTCGACGCCGATGGAGGGCTCGCCCGCGCTCGTGCCCATGCCGGCAGGCGGCGCGTAAATGGCGTAGGTGGGCGGAACGGCCCAGGCGGTTGGGGACAATAGGAAGACGACTGCGGTCGTGGCCAAGACCGCAAGAGCGATCCGGCTTCGGATCTTCGAGGATTCCAGGCTCATCTCCTCTCCTTTCCTCTCATTTCGTCACTGGAAAAGGGCGAGAAATCTTCGCCCCGAAATACCCGAGCGCAGAATGCACGCAACATGCCAAACGCGCAGATTGGGGGAGAGCACCGCTGGGTGCCGTCTGTTAGAGTCCGCGCCATTCTGGAGGTCTGTTATGCCCGATCGCGTTCTTTGGTTCCCGGCTGCATTGCTCGTCGCCTTTCTCCTGCCCGCGGTCGCCGCGGCACAGGTGCCGCGCGATCCCGACGACGAGGTGCCGGCAAACGCGGCCCCAAGCGCGCCTCCGTCCCGCGAAGAGCAGGAGGCGATCACCAAGCTCAAGACGCGCGCCGAGACCTCCCACTTCGAGGCGACTTCCAGCTACGAGGAGACGCTGGATTTCCTGCGCCAGCTCCAGGTCCACTTCCCGTCGATGTACCTGGGCTTCTACGGCACTTCCGGCCAGGGCCGGCCGATGCCATTCGTGGTGGTCTCGACGGAGAAGGCCTTCACTGGCAAGCGGGCGCAGCGGCTGCCCAAGCCCATCATCCTCATCCAGAACGGCATCCACGCCGGAGAGATCGACGGCAAGGACGCGTCGCTGATCCTGCTGCGCGACCTGGCGCTCGGGCGCTACCCCGAGATCCTGGACAAAATCACTCTGATGATCCTGCCCATCTACAACGTCGACGGCCACGAGCGCGTCTCGCCGTACAACCGCCCCAACCAGGACGGACCGCGCCAGGGCATGGGGTTCCGCGCCACCGCCAACGGCCTCGACCTCAATCGCGACTATTTGAAGATCTCGTCAGAAGAGGCCCGCTCGCTCGTCGCCCTGGTCAATGCCTGGCGCCCGCATCTGCACGTGGACGATCACGTGACGGACGGCGTGGACATGGAGTGGGTGCTCACCTACACCTGGGCCGAGGCGCCGCAGGCGCCGCCTCCCGTGGATGGTTGGCTGCGTGCCCACATGCCGGCGGTCCTGGCCGCGACGGCCAAGGCAGGATTCAAGAACGGCCCCTACGTGGATCTCATCGATCACAACGATCCGGCCAAAGGCTTCGACTCCTGGGTGGGCCAGCCCCGCTACTCCACCGGCTACTTCCCGTTGCGCAATCGGCCCTCGGTGTTGGTGGAGATGCACTCCTACAAACCCTACGAGCAGCGCGTGAAGGCGAACCAGTCCTTTCTCGTGGCCCTACTGCAGGAAATCGCCCACGATCCCGGGTCGCTGACCAAGGCGGTGACCGACGCGGAAGCCGCCACCGTAGCCTTGGGCAAGCCGGACGCGCCGCCGTCATCCGTGGCGGTCGACATCGAGGCCAGCGACAGCGATCAGGCGGACCGCATCCGCTTTCCTGTCTTCGCGGGCGAGATGAAGACGTCGGTGGTTTCCGGAAAACCCCTGCTTCTCTTCCATCGCGGCGAGGCGCACGAGATCGAGGTGCCGTGGATTCACCAGGCGAAGATCGTCAAGTCGATCGCCAGGCCGCGTGGCTATCTGGTGCTTCCCGGCTGGCCCCAGATCGAAGCTCGCCTGCGGGGCCACGCCCTCAAGGTCGAGAAGGTCATGCAGCCCACGGAGATTGAAGTGGAGTCGATACGCGTCTCCCAACCGAAGTACGCCCCCGCCTCGTACCAGGGGCTGACTCGGGTTGAGTCCAAGGCGACTCGCACCGTCGAGCGCCGGAAGATTCCGGCCGGCGCGCTCTGGGTGCCGGCCGACCAGCCGGACTTCGAGGTCGCCGTTCAGCTCCTGGAACCGGAGGCGCCGGATTCACTGCTGAGCTGGGGGCTCCTCTCCAGCCTCTTCGAGGGCAAGGAGTATATGGACACCCGCGTGCTCGAGGGCCACGTCGCGGAAATGCTGAAGGACCCGAAGACCGCCGCCGACTGGCAGGCCGCCCTCAAGGACGAGAAGTTCGCAGGCGATTCGCAAGCCCGTTATCAGTGGTGGTTCCGCCGCACGCCGTACTACGACGACACCATCGGCCTGCTGCCGTACTACCGGGTGATGACGGCGCCGAAGCTGACGACGCGGCCTTGGGGGTAAGGCTCCCGCTAGAAGCCTTCCAACAAGCTCGTCACCAGCGTCTCCGCGAACTGCTTGGAGGCCTTCTGGATGGCGCCGGTTTCGAGGTCGATGTAGGCGGCCTGGGTGGCCTCGACGGGGTAGTCTTCACGGAAGGTGTAGTTGTCGCTCTTCCACAGCACCTTCCCTTCCGTCCCCGTGCGCTTGAAGGTGATCTGAGCGGTGATCGAGATCTCATAGGCGGTGGCCCGGCCCGTGTTGTCGAAAGTCACCGGGGTGACGCCGAAGCCGGTGACCGCGCCGACGATCTCGGCCGTGGCCTCGGCTTCATTGCCCACCACGGCGAAGCGCTGGCGAGTCACCAGCTCCATGGCGATCGCCTGTGTCAGCTCCTGCTCCACGGTCTGTCGCTGGGTCTTGTTCTGGAGCGGCTGGAGGTATACCGACTTCACGTCGTCCGGGATGTTGCTGCCCTTGCCGACGAGGGCGTAGCCGCAGCCGGCGAGCGTCACGAGGAGGGCGGCCAGGAGCAGTGATTGGATTCTTCTCATGCGGATCTCCGCGTCACCAAATTGATCAGCCGCCCGGGGACCAGCACGGCCTTGGCTACTTCCCGCCCCGCGAGGAAGTCCTTCACTCGGGGACTGGCGAGGACGATGGCTCGCACCTCTTTCTCGTCCGCTGTGGCGTCCACGTCCACTCGGTCGCGGACTTTGCCGTCCACCTGCACCACAAGCTCGATGCGGGCGCGCTTCAGCTTCGCCTCATCGTACTCCGGCCAGGAGGTTTCGAGCAGACTTTCGGTGTAGCCGCGCCGTTCCCACAGCTCCTCGGTGATGTGGGGAGCCAGCGGATGGAGGAGCTGGAGCAGCGTGTCGAACGTCTCTTCGCAGCGCAGCCGCGAGGCCGTCTTCTCCTCCAGGGCCTTGGTCAGGCTGTTGGAGAGCTCCATCAGCGACGCCACCGCGGTGTTGAAAGAGAAACGCTGCAGGCTGTGGGTCACCCTCTGAATGGTGGCGTGGCGGTCCCGCTCCAGATCGGGGTCCGCCGGTGCCGTGGGCGGCGCTTCGGGCAGCCGCTCCAGGATCCGCCAGACTCTTTGCAGGAAGCGCCAGGCGCCGGCGACCGCGTCGTCGCTCCACTCCGCCTCCTTCTCCGGCGGCCCGATGAAGAGGGTGTAGACGCGCTCGGTGTCCGCCCCCATTTCCTCGATCAACTCGTCGGGCGAGACGGCGTTGCCCTTCGACTTCGACATCTTCTCGATGCGCCCCGACTTCTCGGAGTAGCGGGTGATCATTCCCTGGTTGAAGAGGTTCTGGAACGGCTCCTGGACCTCCACCATGCCGAAATCGTGCAGCACCTTGCAGATGAAGCGGGCATAGAGCAGATGCAGGATGGCGTGCTCGATGCCGCCGATGTACTGATCGACGGGCATCCAGCGGTTGGCCACCTCGGTGTCGAACATCTTCGTCGCGTCGCGCGATGAGAGATAGCGCAGGTAGTACCAGGAGCTGTCGACGAAGGTGTCCATGGTGTCGGTCTCGCGCCTCGCCGCACCCTTGCACTTGGGGCACTTCGTCTCCACGAACGCCTTGGCGCGCGACAGTGGATTGCCCTCCTTGCCGGTGAGCTCGACCTCGTAGGGAAGCTCGACGGGGAGCTGGTCTGCCGGCACAGGCTGCATGCCGCACTTGTCGCAGTACACGACGGGAATGGGGGTTCCCCAGTAGCGCTGGCGAGAGATCAGCCAGTCGCGCAGGCGATAGACCACTTTCCCCTGTCCCCAGCCCTTCTCCTCCAGCCAGGCGATGAACCGGCTGATCGTCTCCGGCCCGTCGCGCAGACCGTCGAAAGGCGGTGCGTTGCGGATCACGCCTTCGTGGAGGATGGGCTCGGTCAAGCTGCCGGGATCGATTTCCCCCTCTTCCGGGTGGTAGACCAACCGCACGGGCAGGCCTTCCTGGCAGGCGAAGGCGAGATCGCGGACGTCGTGGGCCGGCACGGCCATGATGGCGCCCGAGCCGTACTCCGGGAGCACGTAGTTGGCGAGCCAGATGGGGATCTGTTCGCCCGTCGCCGGATTGACGGCCACGGCGCCGGTGTCGCGCCCTTCCTTGGGGTTGCCCTCGTCCGAGCGCTGGATGCGGGGCGTGTTGCGCACGGTTTCGGTCCAGGTTTCGATCTCGGCGCGCCGCGGATGCTTGGCGATCAAGCGCGCCGCCAATGGATGCTCGGGTGCCAGCACCAGGAAGGTGGCGCCATGAACCGTGTCGGGCCGGGTGGTGAAGACGGTCACCGACTCTTTGAGAGCGGGAATCGCGAAGCGGATCTCGGCGCCCTCGGAGCGGCCGATCCAGTTGCGCTGCATCACCTTGACCTTCTCCGGCCAGCCTTCCAGGGCATCGAGGCCGAAGAGCAGGCGATCGGCGTACTCGGTGATGCGGAAGAACCACTGCTCGAGGTCGCGCTGCACGACCGGCGTGCCGCAGCGCTCGCAGGCGCCGTCGACCACCTGCTCGTTGGCCAGCACGGTGTTGCAGCTCGGGCACCAGTTGACCGGCGCCATCTTCTTGTAGGCCAGGCCCTTTTCCAGCATGCGCAGGAACAGCCACTGGTTCCAGCGGTAGTACTCCGGGAAGCAGGAGGCGATCTCTTTCGACCAGTCGTAGAGGATGCCCCAGCGGCGGAACTGCTCCTTCATCACCTTGATGTTGGCGAGTGTCCAATCGCGCGGGTGGACGCCGCGCTGGATGGCGGCGTTCTCGGCCGGCAGGCCGAAGGCGTCCCAGCCCATGGGGTTGAGCGCCCGCTTGCCGTTCATCCGCAGGTAGCGGAAGAGCGCGTCGCCCAGGATGTAGTTGCGCCCGTGGCCGACGTGCAGCCGGTCCCCCGAGGGGTAGGGGAACATCATCAGCATGTAGTACTTGCCGTGGCCGTGGCGCAGGTCCACCTCGGCGGCGCGCTGCCGCTCCCAGCGGTCCTGCCATTTGATCTCGACGGCTTTGTGATCGTAAGGTGTGCTCATCGCTCCTCTGCTCTCCCGCTCTCTCACTTGCATCAGGTCAGGCTGCCCGGAAACGTGTGCTGCTTCAGCAGGCCGTCCAGCAGCCCGTTGACGAAGCGGCCCGACTGCTCGGAGCCGAACTTCTTCGCCAGCTCGATGGCCT
>DATIOS010000565.1:0-6033 GCA_035472915.1 Thermoanaerobaculia bacterium | reverse complement strand
GTGACCATGGCGCCGCCAATGCTTGTTCCCTTGAGGCCGCACTCGTCGATCAGGCGCCCGGCGCCAATCCCTTCGATCTTCTTGAAGATGGAGCCGGCGCTCGGCTCTGAGTCCAGGGGCGGGTGCCTCTCGCGCCGCCATTCGAGATTCTCCTCAGCGATCCGCCGCAGGGTCTCCGGCTCTGCCGGAGCCAGTTGGAATGTCGCGGTGAGCACCACGTCCGGCCGCTGATGGAGGACCGACGTGTCATAACCGAACTGAAAGTAATCGGCCGCGACGGTCCGGCGCTCCCCCTCGGCGGTGAGGATTTCAGCCTCACGGGTCACCTCGGCGATGAACATCGTGCGCTCGCGGGCTGGGGCGGGGGAGAGGAAGTGAAGGTTCTGCCAGAGGGCGCCACCGACGGTGGAGGGAATGCCCACATAGTGCTCCAGGCCAGAGAGCCCTCCACCGATCGCGGCGTCGATCAGGTCGGGGTAGACGACGGCGCCGCTCTCCGCTCGGACTCGTCCAGTCTCAGAGGAGATCTCGATGCCGCGGGCCTGGTTGCGGATCACCAGCCCCCGAAATCCCTTGTCTCCCACGAGAATGTTCGCCCCGAGGCCGAGCAAGAAAAAGGGCACCCCAAGCCGGCGTGCGTCGAGGATGGACGCGGCAAGCTCATCCGCGCTCCGCGGCTCAAAGAAAAGGTCGGCCGGCCCGCCAATGCGAAAGGTCGTATAGGGCGCCAGGACCTCGCCAACTCGAACGCGGTCCTCCCCCAGGATCTTCCGCAGCTCCTCCAGTTTCACGGGACGGTTGGGGACGGCTCGTCGATCATCTGGATGCGGCGGACGTGGCGCCCGCCTTCGAAGGGGGTGTCAAGCCAGATCTGCACCAGGGTCAGGGCGATCTCCAGCGAGATCATCCGCTGGCCCAGCGAGATCACGTTGGCGTCGTTGTGTTGGCGGCCGAAGCGCGCCGACTCGTCGTTCCAGCACAGCGCGCAGCGCACGCCGCGCACCCGGTTGGCCACGATCGCCTCGCCGTTGCCGGAGCCGCCGAGGACGATGCCGCGCTCCACCTCGCCACGGGCCACCGCCTCGGCGACCGGCCGGATGAAGGCAGGGTAGTCCACCGTCATTTCGGAGTTGGTGCCGAAGTCCTTCACCTCGTGGCCGAGCTTGGCGAGATATTTCTTGATCTCCTCCTTATAGCGATACCCGGCGTGGTCGGAGCCGATGCCGATCTTCATCTTCGTTCTCCAGGGACGGGACTGTAAATTCCGGCGGGGATTCTATGCCATCCGCCGGCGTCTTAGCTCGAACAGCACCAAGGCGGCGGCTACGGTGGCGTTCAGCGATTCGACTTCCAGCTCCATGGGGATGGTGAGCCGCAGGCCGGCTCTGGCGAGAAGCTCCCTCGAGACGCCCGAACCTTCGGCCCCGACGGCGAGGATGAGCGTGCCGCCGAGCTCCGCATGGTAGAGATCCTCACCGTCCCGAGGGACGAGGGCAATCCAGACCGGCTTGGCCGAGGCGAGGTGGCGGGACAGGGCGTCCGGCTCGACGGCCACGGCGACCGGGAGACGCAGAAGGCTGCCGGCCGAAGCGCGCAAAGCCCGGGGGTGGTTCGGGTGGACGCAACCGGGGGATAGCCCCAAGCCCGCGGCGCCCGCGGCCTCTGCCACTCTGGCGAGCGCGCCGAGGTTGCCTGGGTCTTGCAGTCCGTCCAGATAAAGGTAGGGCCGTCCGGAAACGGCCGGCAGCGACTCAATCCCGGCGCGGGGAACGTGGGCCACGGCCAGGATGCCCCGGGGAGAATCGGCGTCGGTCAACTCGGCCAGCAGCTCCGGAGCGACGTCCAGAGGCTCGACCGTCCAGCCGCGGCCGAGCCGCCGCCCCTCAGCCGACGCGAGGAAGTCCGGCGTGGCGAGAATCTCGTCCAGCCGTAGGCCGGTGGCCAGCGCCTCGGCCACCAGGTGGGGTCCCTCCAGCAGAGCGTGGTCGCCTTTACTTCGCCGGAGCCGGCGAATATCCTTGACCCTTTGGTTCTGACGACTGGTGATCACGCATGGATCTTAGAGATTTCTGGCAGCGGCTCCAAAGGGGGGTCGAGGTGGCGGTGGCGGGACATACCGCCGACAAGCTCCTCGGCGTGCGCGACGGCTTTCTCCGCTTCTTCCACGACGGCCTGGACAAGACGGTGTCGGTGGCCGTCGTACCCCAGTCGGTGGAGGAGGAGCCGGTGGGGCTGCTCGTCTCCGACGAGGAGGTGGTGCGCCATGCCCGCAAACGGGCCGTGGAGCTGGAAGATCGCCTGGGCGGCAACTACCACTTCTACATCGCGAGCGAAGGCGGGATCGAGTCGCTCGACGTCGACGGCCGGCAGCGGTACTTCATCCGCAACTGGACCGTCCTGCGGGGTCCCCTGGGCGAGGCTTGGGGATCGAGCGGCGCCGTGCAGCTCCCAGAGCGGCTGGTCGCCGGCTTCGACGGCGCCCAGATCCCCTTCGCCGTTCCCGGCACCCGGCGCGCCGGAGGCATCACCAGCTCGCTGACCGGCGGCCTCGAGACTCGGCGCCGGACGATCGCCCTGTCCACCTTTCATGCCTTGTCAACACTCTTCTACGGAGTGTTGGAGAATCGTCCTGTCCGTTGACCCGATTTGCTAACATTCCGGTCCAGGTCCCTAAGCTCGGCCCCCGAGCTCCGGCAGCTCCCAAACCGGCCCAAGCGTTGCGAAGTCCATACTAGAGGTGCGAACGATGAACGAACGAGATATCCACCTGTTCACGTCGGAGTCGGTGACGGAGGGCCACCCGGACAAGGTGGCCGATCAGATTTCCGATGCCGTCCTGGACGAGGTCCTGCGCCAGGACCCGACGAGCCGCGTGGCCTGTGAGACCCTGGTCACCACCGGCATGATCCTGCTGGCCGGCGAGATCACCACTCACGCCTACGTCGATTTTGCCGCCGTGGCCCGCCGGGTGGTCAAGGAGATCGGCTACACCCAGGCCAGCTTCGGCTTCGACAGTCAGACCTGCGCCGTGCTGTCGGCCATCGACCCGCAGTCGCCCGACATCGCCCAGGGGGTGGATACCGGCGGCGCCGGCGACCAGGGGCTGATGTTCGGCTTCGCCTGCCGCGAGACGCCGGAGATGATGCCGCTGCCCATCGCCCTCGCGCACCGGCTGACGCGTCGCCTCGCCGCCGCCCGGCACTCGGGCGAGATCCCCTGGCTGCGGCCGGACGGCAAGAGCCAGGTGACCGTCGAGTACGAGGGCAACAAGCCGGTGCGGGTGCACACGGTGGTCATCTCGACCCAGCACGACGCCGCCGTCTCGCACGAGGAGATCAAGCGGACGGTGATCGAGAAGATCGTCAAGCCGGTGATCGAGCCCGAGCTGCTGGACGAGAGAACCGTCTATCACGTCAATCCCACGGGCCGGTTCGTCGTCGGCGGTCCGCAGGGGGACTGCGGACTGACCGGCCGCAAGATCATCGTCGACACCTACGGCGGTTACGGCCGTCACGGCGGCGGCGCCTTTTCGGGGAAGGACCCGACGAAGGTCGACCGCTCGGCCTGTTACATGGCCCGCCACGTGGCAAAGAATCTGGTGGCCGCGGGTCTCGCCGAACGCGTCGAGGTGCAGCTCGCCTACGCCATCGGCGTCGCCGATCCGGTCTCGGTGCGGGTGGACAGCTTCGGGACGGGGACTCTCGGCGACCGCGGCGATCGATTGATGGAGCGCTTGGTGCGCGAGACCTTCCCTCTCGCGCCGCGGGCCATCATCGAGGATCTCGACCTGCGGCGCCCGATCTATCAGAAGACGGCGTCGTACGGCCACTTTGGCCGCGACGACCAGGACTTCCGCTGGGAAAGCACTCACCGGGCCGCCGGCCTGCGCGCCGCGGCGGGGCTCGAAGTGGCCGTTTCAGTCTGAGATCACGCCCCTTCGGGGCTGTCGGAGTGATGAGGGTCTTTCGCCGACGGCCCCTGCGTGGGCTCCCACGTCTTCCCGTACTTCAGCACATCGTGCTTCAGCAGGTCGACCTCGCCCTGGCGGGGTCCCGGCCGCGCATCGCGATAGACCGTGTCGCATTGGTAGCAGACGACGGCGTCCCTCAGCCGGCGGTAGAGCCAGAGGTCGATCAAGGCACAGACGCCGAGCGAGAGCCCGAAGGTCCACGGCACCAGGACGGCCCCCAGGACGACGAGGCCGCAGCCGAGAGCGCGATTGAAGTCCCGCTGGCGATAGAGGTGGCGGCAGCCGCACAGGGGACAGACCTCGACCCGGCCGTCCGGACCGTCCGTCCAGCCCTGCCTGGAAATAAATCGGGTCTGGCCGCAGTTGGGGCAGGCGAGCTCGGGCGTCTCCGGGGTGAGGACGGCGGGGAAGGGGAGGCCGCAGTCGCGGCACTGGGTGCGGACGCGCATCCGGTCATCCAACCATCTTGGGGATCAAACCGGGACGCCCGTAGTGACACTCAGGTAGGCGCCCGTGATCTCGCCGATGAAGGCGCCTACAACCAGGACATAAAGGATGCCGGTCGCGGACTGATTCGAGCGCTGGCGAGCGCACTGCAGGGCCATGACAGCCAGGGCGAGAGGGATCGCCAGCCCCCAGAGCAGGCGGAACCAGAAGAAGATCCCTTGCCCCCCCAGGCCGGTGAGCACGCGCAGCGGGTGAGGCTCCACGAGCTCGCCGACGCTGGCCGCCACCGCCACGCTGGCTCCCACGGCGGCCAGGCGGACGATCACGGTGGCCAGCAACACCCAGCAGAAGATCGTGAGATGCTTGAAGGCGAGCTTCGGAGCCACCAGGTACCAGTGACCGAGGAGCATGGCGATCAACGACCAGCCGAGCAGCAGAGCGGAGGCGAGGAGACTCGTGGCCAGCAGGGCTCCGCGGTACGGTAAGGGGGTGAAGGGTGGGACGAGGTGCGGACCGGCGAGCAGGAGCGCCGCCGCGCACCCTGCCAGCGACAGGGTCAGCGGCCAGCGGCAGAGGTCCCAGCGCTGGCGCCAGATGGCGGCGTAGTAGAGGAATCCTCCCACCAGCGCCGCAGCAAGGGCTGTAACGCCGGTTGCCGGTCGCTCGCCAAAGGGACGGAAGGGGTGGAGAAGCTCCACCGCCAAGGCGAGCGACAAGAGGCCGAGGACGACCAGGGCGTTCATCTGGAAGTAGCCGCGGCCGAGGTTTTCCTCGGGAATCCAGTAGAGCGTGGAGAGCGCTCCCAGGCTGGTGGCGAGCAGGAAAAGGAAGAATACGTTCATCGCCGCGGCATCTTAGCAGCCCGGCGGCCCAAGGCCGGGTTTGCCGCACGTTCCCGGTGGGCGCGCTTCGAAACCGACGGCCGCTGCGCTATCCTAGGCGGCCGGAGCTCGGGCGAGCGGCGCGCAGCCGCTGGCGGCTTCGAGGAGGACCTCGCTTCTGGACAGGGCGCTAAGGGGGTGTTAGCCTAGCGGCTGTCGACGGTAGACATTCTAGTTATGGCAACTCTCGATCATCCTGAACTGCGGGAATCGCTCAACATTCTGCTGAAAAGCTCTCGGCCAAGGCTGGAGCGCGTGCTCCGGAACTTCGAGATCCCGCCCGAAGACGCCGAGGACATCCTGCAGGACGCCCAGCTCACCCTGCTGTACAAGTGGGACAAGATTCGCAGCCCGGAGAGCTGGCTCATCGGTACGGTCAAGAAGAAGTGCATCATGTACTGGCGCAAGCGGCGAGGCAGCCTGTGCGAGGCGGTCGACACGGCGATCCTCGACCTGCTGGCCGTTCCCCAGCCCCCGGAACAAGAGAAGGCGGAGCTGACGTGCGATCTCAACCGGGTCCTCTCCCGCCTGTCGACCCGCTGCCGGTCGCTGCTCAAGCTTCGCTACGGCCTTGGCTACGGACCCACCGAGGTCGCGGAGCAGATGGGCTACCGGATTTCCAGCATCCGCAAGGTCACCAACCGCTGCCTCGCCGCTCTCACCCGGCAGCTGCTCGCCGTCGGCTTCCAGCGAGAGCCGCAGGATGGGTAGGCGGCCGCCGCGGCATCCGGCCCG
>DATIOS010000564.1:0-18235 GCA_035472915.1 Thermoanaerobaculia bacterium | reverse complement strand
GGCGATCGCGCCCTTCTTGACTACGCCCGGCGGCTCGATGGAGCTGAGGCGGACTCGGTTGCCGATCTAGCGCTGAGCCCCTCGCCGGAGGATTCAAACCCCGCCCAGGTGCCCGCCGGCTTTGCTGAAGCGCTGGAGCGGGCCATCGTCGCGGTCGAGCGCTACCACGCACCCCAGGCCCGCACTGGATACCGGCTGGAGGAGGAGGGGGTGGAGTTGGAAGAGCGGGTGACGCCGCTGCGCCGGGTCGGCATCTACGTGCCCGGCGGCCGGGCGAGCTACCCTTCGACCGCGGTGATGACGGTGGTGCCCGCCCGGGTGGCCGGCGTGCGGGAGATCGCCGTCGCCACCCCGCCCGGCTCCTACCGTGCCAGCGCCGCGCTTCGCTTCACCCTCGCCCGCCTCGGCGTCACCGAAATCTGGGGGATGGGCGGTGCCCACGCCGTGGCGGCGTTCGCCTATGGTACGGAGACGGTGAGGCGGGTGGACAAGATCGTGGGCCCCGGCAACGCCTGGGTCACGGCGGCCAAGAAGATCGTCACCGGCGACGTGGCGATCGACGGCATCGCCGGCCCCAGCGAGGTGGTGATCGTGGCCGATCCGGGGTCCGATCCCGGCGACCTCGCTGCCGATCTGCTGGCCCAGGCGGAGCATGACCCGCAGGCCGCGGCGGTGCTCATCACGACCGACGCCCGGCTGGCCAAGCGAGTCTCGGCCGAGGTCGACCGCCAGCTCGCCGGCCTTTCAACCGCCGAGACGGCTCGGGCGTCGCTGGCGAATTTTGGCGCCGCCATCGTAGTCGAGGGGCTGGAGGAGGCGCTCGATCTGGTCGAGACGATCGCCCCCGAGCACCTGCAGCTCGTGGGGCACGAAGCGGAGGTGCTGGCCCTGCATGTCCGCGCCGCCGGGGCGATCTTCCTCGGCGGCTCCACTCCCGAGGTCTTCGGCGATTACGTGGCCGGCCCCAGCCACGTCCTCCCCACCTGCGGCAGCGCCCGTTTCGCCTCGGCTCTCGGGGTGGAGGACTTCTTGCGCCGCAGCCACACCCTGCGCTATTCGGCCGGGGCAGCCAGCCACCGCGCGGCGGCGGCGGCTACGCTGGCGGACGCCGAGGGCCTTCCCGCCCACGCGGCGTCGGCGCGGAGGAGGCTGGGATGAAAGGCGGCGATCCGGCGGGCTTCGTCCGGCCTGATCTGCGGGCGCTTTCGAGGTACCACCTCGACTTGACGCCCAGCCGGCACAAGCTGGACCAGAACGAGGTTCCCTGGGAAATGCCACGGCGCTTCAAGCGGCGGATGGCAGAGCGCCTGCTGGCGGCGGACTGGGCCCGTTACCCGGATTTCCATGCCGGCGAGCTGCGCCGCGATCTTGGCCGCCTGCACGGCCACCCTGAGGAGGGAGTGCTGGTAGGCAACGGCTCGAACGAGTTGCTGTCGGTGGTGCTGACGGCGGTGGTTCCTCCCGGCGGTGAAGTGCTGGGAGCCGAGCCGAGCTTCGGGCTCTACCGGAGCTTCGTGCTCAAAGCGGCCGGAATCCCCCAGTTTCTGCCGCCCCGGCCGGATCTGCGAATTCCGATCGACGGGCTGGAAGCCGAGGCCGAGCGCGATCCTCACCGGCCGTTGATCCTCTGCACGCCGAACAACCCCACGGGCGATGCCGTAGCCCCGGAGGCGGTGGAGCGCCTGTTGGAACGGCTCGATGCGCCTCTTCTGCTCGACAACGCCTATGGCGAGTTCTGCCGCTGGGACTACCGGCCGCTCCTGGCGAAATATCCCCATCTCGTGCTTTTCCGGACGTTTTCCAAGGCGTGGTCCCTTGCGGGCATGCGTCTCGGGTACCTGTTGGCCGATCCGAGGCTGGTCTCGGAGCTGCTGAAGGTGAAGCTGCCGTACAACGTCGGCCATGCCGGGGTGATCGCCGGCCGCGTGGCCCTGGAGGCGGAGCCGGAGGCGCGCAAGCGGGTGGAGATCCTGATCGCCCGCCGTGCTCAATGGGCCGCGATGCTGGCCGAGGCGGGGCTGGAGGTCTTTCCGTCGGAGGCCAACTTCCTCCTGGTTCGCTGCGGCTCGCCGGAGAGGGCGACGGAGATTCGCGAGACCCTGGAGGCGCGTAGCGTCCGGGTGCGGGATGTGGGGAGCTATCCGGGGCTGGCCGGCTGCCTGCGGGTCTCGGTCGGGACGGGCGCGTCGCTGCGGGCGGTGCGGGCGGCGCTCAACCTTGATTCGGCTCCCACGCCCAAAGCCCCTCATCACCCCGGCCCTCTTCTCCCATCGCCCTCCCCCCGACCGGGAGAAGAGGGAGAAAAGCAGGACCGCTCCAACCGGGTTCCCCTCTCCTGGGGTGGGGGGTGGGAGGGGGCGGGAGAGGGGCTAGGGGTGAGGGTCTTTGGGCGGGGGAGCGCTGGAGTAGAGCGCACCGGCCAAGTTGCTGCTCTCCCTCTTCTCCCGGTTGGGGGGAGGGCGATGGGAGAAGAGGGCCGGGGTGATGAGGGGTTTGGGCTGGGGCGCACCGGCCAAGCAGTGCGCACGACCGGCGAGACGCAGATCCGCCTGGAGCTTCGCCTCGGCGGCGGTGAACGGCGGATCGACGTTCCCAACGGCTTCTTCGGCCACATGCTGAACGCGCTCGCCACCCACGCCGGCGTTGGGTTGGATCTGGAGGCCCGGGGCGACACGCAGGTCGATCTCCATCACACCGTCGAGGACGTGGGAATCGCCTTTGGCGAGGCTCTGGCGGCGGCGCTGGGAGAGCGCAAGGGAATCGTGCGCTTCGCCCACGCCTACGCGCCGCTGGACGAAGCCCTGGCGCGAGCGGTGGTGGACCTATCGGGCCGTGGTTCGTTCCACTACTCGGCGCCGCGCGACCTTGCGGCCGCCTGGGTGACGGCGGACTTCCCTCTTACCCTGGTCGCCGACTTCTTCCAGGCCTTCGCGGATCGCGGCCGGCTCACTCTGCATCTCGATATCCTTGCCGCGCGCAACGGCCACCACGCCGCCGAGGCTGCCTTCAAGGCGGTGGCCCTCGCGTTACGCCAGGCCGTGGCTCTCAGGAGCGGCATGGGTGAGATTCCCAGCACCAAGGGGACTCTCTCCTTATGAATGACACCGTCATCCTCGACGCCGGGGTCGGCAATCTCGGCAATCTCGCCCGCGCGATCGAGCACGTCGGCGGACGGGCCGAGATCACGGCCGACCCGGACCGGGTGGCGGAGGCCCCCTGCATCTTCCTGCCGGGCGTCGGCGCCTTTGCCCCGCCTCGCGAAGCGATTCGGGGCGGCTTGGAGGAGGCGCTCCGCGCTGCTCTCGCCCGCGGCGCCTGGCTGCTCGGCATCTGCGTCGGCTTTCAGATCCTTTTCGAATCGGGCGAGGAGTTCGGCGTCACGGATGGCCTGGGCCTGCTGCCGGGTCGCGTCACCCGCCTCCCCGCGACCGTCCCCATTCCCCACATCGGTTGGAATCGCTTGCATGACGCAGCCAATCACCCACTTCTCGCGGGCCTTGCCGAAGGGGACGGCCGGGGACGCTACGTCTACTTCGTCCACAGCTACGCCCCGGATGGTGTCCCGGAGGAGTTTCAGCTCGCCCGCTGCACCCACGGCCGCGTCTTCGCGGCGGTGGCCGGGCGAGGGCGGATCCTGGGGACTCAGTTTCATCCGGAGCGAAGCGGCGCGGCAGGCCTTCGCCTGCTGTCCAACTTTCTGAAGATGGTTGGAGATGGCCCGTGGAGCTGATCCCTGCGATTGACCTTCGCCACGGCCGGGCCGTTCGTCTCCGGCAGGGAGACGATGCACGCGCCACGGTCTACGATGACGATCCTGTCGCCGTGCTGGCGACCTATGCCCGCGCCGGAGCTCTCCGCGTCCACGTCGTGGATCTGGATGCCGCTCTGGGCGAGCCGCCGCAGCGCGAGCTGATCGCGCGGATGACGGCCCTGGAGATCAAGATCCAGCTCGGCGGCGGCCTGCGGGATCGCGAGGCCATCGACTGGGCGCTCACCCAAGGGTGCGATCGGGTGGTGATCGGCTCCCTCGTGGCCCGCGACGTCGAAGCCTTCCGCCGCCTGGCTCTGGCGCGCCCGGGCCGGCTCGTCCCGGCGCTGGACGTGGAGCGGGGCGAAGTGCGGATTGCCGGCTGGAAGGAACGGTCGCCTCAGTCCCTGGGTGAGATCTGCGGCCGGCTCATGGGCACGCCGTGCCCGGCCGTTCTGGTGACCGACGTGGAGCGCGACGGCATGATGACCGGCCCCAACCTCGAGCTTGCCCGCCGGGTCGGCCGGGCGACAGGAATTCCGGCGCTCGTCTCAGGCGGCGTTCACTCCCTTGCCGATCTCGAATCGGCGCGGAGCTTGCCGGAGGTTGGCGGCGTCATCGTGGGCCGGGCCCTCTACGAGGGCGCCTTCACCGTCGAGGAGGCGCTGGCGGCATGCGCCTAGAAGAACGCGGACCGTCCGGCCTCGCCCGGCGGGTGATTCCCTGTCTCGACGTGCGCGCCGGCCGGGTGGTCAAGGGCGTGCGGTTCCAGAACCTGACCGACCAGGGAGACCCGGCCGAGGCAGCCCTGCGCTACGCCGAGCAGGGGGCTGACGAGATCGTCTTCCTCGACATCTCCGCCGCTCCGGAGGAGCGCGACACGGACGTCGAATGGGTGCGGCGCACCGCGGAGCAGGTCTTCATTCCCCTCACGGTGGGCGGCGGCGTGCGCGGCGAGGCGGACGCCCGGCGACTCCTGCGCTCCGGCGCCGACAAGGTGGGCATCAACTCGGCCGCCGTCGAGCACCCGGAGCTGGTGGGCGAGCTCGCCCGCCGCTTTGGCAGCCAGTGCGTCGTCTTATCCGTGGACGCTCGTCGGAATGACGGCGCCGGTTGGGAGGTGGTCACTCGCGGCGGCCGCCAAGCCACGGGCCGCGACGCCCTGGCGTGGATTCGCGAGGGAGTCGAGCGCGGCGCCGGGGAAGTTCTGCTCACCAGCATCGACCGCGACGGCACCCAGGGAGGTTACGACCTCGACCTCATCGCCCAGGTGGCGGCAAACGTGCCCGTCCCGGTGATCGCCTCGGGCGGCGCGGGCGTGCCTGAGCACCTTGTGGCGGCCCTCGCGGCCGGGGCCGCCGCCGTCCTCGCCGCCTCCATCTTCCACCAGGGGAGCTGGACCGTCGGTGGCGTGAAGCTCGCCATCGCTGAAGCGGGCTTTCCGGTCCGGGAGGAGAGGGAATGAGCGTCGATCCCGCCGCCCTCCGCTATGACGACCGCGGCCTGATCCCCGTCGTCGTCCAGGACGTCAATACGGGTGCCGTGCTGATGCAGGCCTTCGCCAACCGCGAGGCCGTCGAGCTCACGCTCTCCACCGGCCAGGCCCACTTCTGGAGTCGTTCCCGCCAGTCCCTGTGGCGCAAGGGCGAGACCTCGGGCAACGTCCTTCAGGTGGTGGAGGTGGCGGCGGACTGCGACGCCGACTCGCTGCTGGTGCGGGTCCTCCCCGCCGGGCCCGCCTGCCATCGCGGCACCCGCACCTGCTTCGAGCCCAATCCGGCCCGGCTGGAGCTGGGGTGGCTCGCGGCGGTGATCGAATCCAGACAAGGCGCGGACCCCGAGACGAGCTACACGGCGCGCCTGCTCTCGCAAGGCATCGAGCGCATCGCCCAGAAGGTGGGGGAGGAGGGAGTCGAGGCGGCCCTCGCCGCCGTCTCCCTCGCGGCCCGAGGAGACGATGAGGGTGGGGGGCGCCGCAAAGCGTTGAAGGGAGAGGCGGCGGACCTCCTCTATCACCTGCTGGTGTTGCTCCTGGCGAGCGGGATCGATCCATCCGAAATTGGAGAAGAGTTGCTTAGGCGCCACGGTTTGGTCCGTCCGGTACACTCATAGGGAGAAGCGCGAACATCTTTTGTCTTTTGGAGGATTGATTTCCATGTCACCGTCTATCGTTTCGCGCCGGCCACGCCGTGCCGTTCCGCATGTCCGCGAGTTTCTCGCGGACAGCCTGACGCCCCTCGCCGTCTACCGCCGGCTGTCCTCGCTTTCTCCCCACAGGTTCCTGCTGGAGAGCGTCACCGGCGGCGAGCGGGTCTCTCGCTTCAGCTTCCTGGGCGCCGCGCCGCGTTTGATCTACCGCCTCTACCCCGATCATCTGGAGGTGGAGCGCGGCGGCAAGCGCGAGAAACTGCCCGGCCATCCGCTGGCGGCCCTGCGCGAGGTGGTCCAGGAGATCGGCGCCGAGCCCGGTCCCATTCCATTCACCGGCGGCTTGGTGGGCTACTTCGGCTACGACCTTTTCCGCATGGTCGAGCATCTGCCGAACCGCCCGCCCGATCCCTTCGCTCTCCCCGTCGCCGTTCTCGCCCGCTTCGACACCCTGGTGGTCTTCGACCACGCGCGCCAGCGGGTGCTCGCCGTGGCCAACGAGATCGAGGGCGAGCTCGACGTGGCGGATGCCGAGCGCCAGCTCGCCCGGCTGTCGCGGCTGCTGACCAAGGAATCCGGCGGCGGCGGCGTCGCCATGCCGGGATACGCGGTCAAGCCGGTGGCGACCGATCCGCCCAGCCTCGACGACGCCAGCTTCCGCCAGGCGGTGGTGAAGGCGAAGGAGTACATCGCCGCCGGCGACATCTTCCAAGTGGTGCTCGCCCGCCGTTGGAAGGTGCCGCGCCGCATCGAGCCTCTCGCCCTCTACCGCGCCCTGCGCATGGTCAACCCGAGCCCCTACATGGTGCTGTTCGAGGTCCCCGAGGTGTCGCTGGTGGGCGCCTCGCCCGAGATGCTGGTGCGCAAGCAGGGCCGGCATATCGAGACGCGGCCCATCGCCGGCACCCGGCCCCGCGGCATGGACGCCGAGGGCGACCGCAGCCTGGCCGCCGACCTGCTGGCCGATCCCAAGGAAAGGGCCGAGCACGTAATGCTGGTGGACCTGGGGCGCAACGACCTCGGCCACGTGGCGGTGCCGGGAAGCGTGCGGGTGCCGACGTTCATGGAGGTCGAGAACTACAGCCACGTCATGCACCTGGTTTCGAGTGTCGAGGCCGAGCTGGCCACCGGCCGCGACGGGCTGGACGCCCTGCTCTCCTGTTTCCCGGCCGGCACCGTGTCGGGCGCGCCCAAGATCCGGGCCATGGAGATCATCGACGAGCTGGAACCGGAAGCTCGCGGCCCCTATGCTGGAGCCGTGGGTTACCTCTCCTACTCGGGAGACCTGGACACCTGCATCGCCATCCGCACCCTGGTGGTGCAGGAGAATGAGACGTCGGTCACCGCCGGAGCCGGCATCGTGGCCGACTCCGACCCCGCGTCCGAGGCGAAGGAGACGGAGAACAAGGCGGCGGCGCTGCTGTCCGCGGTGGCGCTGGCCGAAGAGCTGGAGGAAACCCTGTGATCCTGATGGTGGACAACTACGACTCCTTCACCTACAACCTCGTGCAGTTGCTGGCGGCGGCGGGGGCGGAGGTGGAGGTTCTGCGCAACGACGCCGAGAGCGCCGGCTCGATGCTGGCCCGCAGGCCCACGGGCATCGTCCTGTCGCCCGGCCCCGGCCGTCCTGAGGATGCTGGAGTGTGCCTCGACCTTCTCCGCAGCCGGACTCGCGTCCCCCTCCTGGGGGTCTGCCTCGGTCACCAGGCGCTAGGCGTCGCCTTCGGCGCCACGGTCGACCGTGCGCCGCGGCTCATGCACGGCAAGACCTCGCCCGTGCGACACGGCGACCAGGAGCTCTTCGCCGGCCTGCCCAACCCATTCCAGGCTACTCGGTATCACAGCCTGGAAGTGAAAGAGGGCACCCTGCCGGCGGAGCTCGAGCCCCTGGCCTGGGCCGACGACGGCACTCTCATGGGCATGCGTCACCGCGATCTCCCCTTCTGGGGGGTGCAGTTCCATCCCGAGTCCGTGCTCACCAGCTCCGGGCCGCGCCTGCTCGCCAACTTCCTCGCGCTCTGCCGAGAGGCTGACGATGGCCATTGACGTCCGCTCAGCGTTGGTGCGCATCACCGCCGGCGATCATCTGACTCGGGAGGAGACCGAGGACCTCTTCGGCCAGCTCATGGACGGCCAGGTGAGCGAGACGATGAAGGCGGCGCTTCTCGTCGCCCTGCGGATGAAAGGCGAGGCAGTGGCGGAGATCTCCGGGGCCGCCGCGGCCATGCGCCGGCGGTCCATTCCCATCCCCCACCAGCGCCAGGGCCTGGTGGATACCTGCGGCACCGGCGGAGACGGCCGCGGCACTTTCAACATCTCGACCGCTGCGGCCCTGGTGGCGGCTGCGGCCGGCGCGGCGGTGGCCAAGCACGGCAATCGCTCGGTCTCCAGCCGCTCCGGCAGCGCCGACGTGCTGGCCGCCCTGGGAGTGAAGATCGAGATCGATCCCGAGACCGCCGGCCGCACCCTGGACGCCGTGGGCATCACCTTCCTCTTTGCGCCGCTCCTCCATCCCGCCATGCGCGAGGTGATGCCGGTGCGCCGCGAGCTGGGAATGCGCACCATTTTCAACCTCCTGGGGCCGTTGACCAATCCGGCCGGCGCCCGCCGCCAGCTCATGGGCGTCTACATGGAAAGCCTGGTGGAGCCCATCGGCTACGTGCTGCGCGACCTGGGGGCCGAGCACGCCATGGTGGTCCACGGCGACGGCTTGGACGAGATCACCACCACGGGCCGCACGCGGGTGGCCGAGGTGCGGAACGGCGAGGTGCGGATCTACGACCTCGAGCCCGAGCGCTTCGGGCTGCGCCGGGCCGGCCACGAGGAGCTGGCCGGCGGCACGCCGGAAGAGAACGCCGCCGCCGTGCGTCGCGTCTTCGCGGGAGAGGACGGCGGCGCTCTCTTCGACGTCACCGCCCTCAACGCCGGGGCCGCCCTCTACGTGGGGGGCGCTGCCGCGACGCTGGAGGATGGTGTGGAGAAGGCTCGCACCGCCCTGGCATCAGGCGCCGCGGCGGAGAAGCTCGAAGAGCTGCGGAGCTTTGCGGGATGAGCCCGCCGAGCCCACCAGATATCCTGCTGCGTATCACCGAGCGCCGGCGCGAGCGCATCGCCGAGACCGGCAGGGTGGACGCTTCAGGTTGGGCCGAAGGTCCTCCGCGCACGCCGGCCGACAACACCTTCCTGGCCGCCTTGCGGTCGCGGCGGGGGCCTCCGGCGATCATCGCCGAGGTGAAGATGGGCTCGCCCCGGCTGGGCTCTCTCCACGGCCGGGTCGATCCGGTCGCCCAGGCCCGGACCTACGCCGCCCAGGGCGCCGCGGCCCTCTCCGTGGTGGTGGAGCCAGATTTTTTCCACGGCGGCTACGAGTTGCTGGCGGCCTGCCGCCAGGCGTCGGGCCTGCCCGCCATCGCCAAGGACTTCATCGTCGATCCGGCTCAGCTCCTCTGGGCCCGCGACGCCGGAGCGGACGCCATCCTGCTCATCGCCGCCCTCTACGAGCCCGACGAGATGGTGCGCTATGCCCGCCTCGCCCGGGGCCTCGGCCTCGTCCCCTTGATCGAGACCCACGACGCGGACGATATCGCCAAGCTGGGCGGCGAGCCCTGGGAGATCGTGGGCATCAACAACCGCAACCTGCGGACGTTCGACGTCGATCTTCAGAATTCCATTTCCCTGCTGGCTGGACTGCCGGCCGAAGCGGTGAAGGTCGCGGAGAGCGGCATTCGCGACGCGCTCGACGTGCTCCTCCTGCGCGAGAGCGGCTTCGACGCCTTCTTGATCGGCGAGACGCTCCTCCTGGCGCCCGATCCCGCCGCAAAGCTCCGCGAGCTTCTGGGACCGGAGGCCTGACGTGGCCGCCGATTGTCTGGCGAAGATCAAGGTCTGCGGCATCACCGATCCCGCTGACGCCCTGGCGGCGGTGGAATTGGGTGCTGACTACCTGGGGTTAAACTTTTACCGGGCAAGCCCGAGGTACGTTGAGCCCGGACGGGCGCTCGCCATCGCCCAGGCGGTGCGCGGCGGCTCCCGGCGGGTGCCGCTGGTGGGAGTGTTCGTCAACGCTCCCCCCGCCGAGGTGGAGTCGATCGCCGGGAGTCTGGGACTGGACCTGCTGCAATTTCACGGCGACGAGGACCCGGGCTTCGTGGCCCCCTTCGCCGGTCGGGCGATCAAGGCCTTCCGCGGTTTGCCCGGCCCCGCCGAGCTGGCGGCCTGGGACGGTGTGTGGGGGATCCTGATCGATGCTCCCCATGACTCCCTCTACGGCGGGACCGGGACGGCTTGGGATTACGAGAGTGTCGCGTCGGGTCCGTCCATCCAGCGCCTTTTCCTGGCCGGAGGTCTGGGGCCGGACAACGCGCGGCAAGCGGCGGAGAGCGTGCGGCCCTACGCCATCGACGTCTGCTCGCGGGTGGAATCGCGGCCAGGACGCAAGGATCTCGAGCTGCTGCGACGGCTCTTTCAGGAGGTAAGGCATGGCGAGACCCAAACCCCTCCCTAACCCGGAGGGTTACTTCGGCCCCTACGGCGGCCGTTTCGTCCCCGAGACGCTGATGGCGCCCCTGGCCGAGCTGACCCGCTTTTACGACAAGGCGCAACGCTCTCGCGCCTTCCGGCGCGAGCTGACGGCTCTGCTCAACGACTTCGCCGGCCGTCCAACGCCGCTCTACTTCGCCGAGCGTTTGTCGGAGGAATTGGGCGGCGCCCGCATCTTTCTCAAGCGGGAGGACCTGCTTCACACCGGCGCTCACAAGATCAACAACGCCCTCGGCCAGTGCCTGCTCACCAAGCTGATGGAGAAGGAGCGGGTGATCGCCGAGACGGGTGCCGGACAGCATGGTGTCGCCACCGCCACGGCAGCCGCCGCCCTGGGCCTCTCCTGCACGGTCTACATGGGCAGCGAGGACATGCGTCGCCAGCGGCTGAACGTCGACCGCATGCGCCTGTTGGGTGCCGAGGTCGTGCCGGTCGACTCCGGAAGCTGCACGCTCAAGGACGCCATCAACGAGGCGCTGCGCGACTGGGTCACCAACGTCGGCACCACCCACTATGTGCTGGGCTCGGTGCTGGGGCCCGATCCATTTCCCCGCATGGTGCGCGACTTCCACAAGGTCATCGGCGAAGAGGCGCGTCTCCAGCTCAAGCGCCAGGCGGTCACCGAGGCGCCGGACCTCGCCGTCGCCTGCGTGGGCGGCGGCAGCAACTCCATCGGCCTGTTCACCGCCTTCCTCCAGGACACCCGGGTGCGGATGATCGGCGTCGAGGCCGGCGGCCGGGGCTCGGGCCGCGGCGAGCACGCGGCCCGTTTCGCGGGGGGCGCCCTGGGTGTCCTCCACGGCACCCGCACCTTCGTGCTGCAGGACGAAGAGGGGCAGATCTCCACCACCCACTCGGTCTCCGCCGGCTTGGACTACCCGGCCATCGGACCGGAGCACGTCTGGCTTCACGACGCCGGGCGGGTGGAGTACAGCTCCGCCACGGATGCGGAGGCGATCGCCGCCTTCCACCTTCTCGCGCGCACGGAGGGCATCCTCCCTGCCCTGGAGTCCGCGCACGCCATTGCCGAGGTGGTGAAACGCGCGCCCCGGCTGTCGCGCAAGCGCATCGTCCTGGTCAATCTCTCGGGGCGTGGTGACAAGGATGTCGAGTCGGTCATCGCCTATGACCGCGAGCACGCGGGCCGGGGCGGCAGTGGCGGAGAGGATGGAAAGGTGGAATCTTTCGTGGCCGCGGCCGCGCGGAGGGGACGATGAGCGCCATCGACGAGGTTTTCCAGAGCTGCGCCCGTGACGGGCGGGCAGCCTTCATTCCTTTCCTCATGGCCGGCGATCCCGACCTGGAGGCGACCGCCGCCCACCTCGATGCCCTGGCCGCCGGCGGCGCCGACATCATCGAGCTGGGCGTGCCGTTCTCGGACCCTATCGCCGACGGGCCGGTGAACCAGCGGGCCGCCGTCCGCGCCCTGGCTGCCGGCGCCAAGCTGTCGGCCATCCTGCAACTCGTCGCCCGGCACCGCGACAAGCTGGGCATTCCCATCGTTCTCTTCACCTATTTCAACCCCATCCACGCCCGCGGCGTCGAGCGCTTCGCCGAGCAGGCGGCGGCTTCGGGAGTCGACGGCGTGCTCTGCGTCGACCTGCCGCCGGAGGAGGGCGAGCGGGATTTCATCCCCGCGATGCGCGCCCACGGGGTGGACACCATCTTCCTGCTGGCTCCCACCAGCACCCGGGAGCGCATCAACAAGGTGGCCGCAGCCTCCTCGGGCTTCGTTTACTACGTCTCGCGCACCGGCGTAACCGGGGAGCGCGCGGCGCTGCCTCCGGACCTGGTGCGCGACGTCAAGAAGCTCCGCAAGCGGCTCGGCCTGCCCCTCGCCGTAGGTTTCGGCCTCTCGACTCCCGAGCAGGTGGAAGCCGTGGGGGAGATCGCCGACGGCGTGGTGGTGGGCAGCGCCCTGGTGCGTCTGGTCGAGGAAAAAGGCGCCGATCCCGAGCTGCCGGCGCTCCTCGAGGACCGGGTCCGCGACCTGGCGGCGCCTTTGCGGCTCCGCGCCGAAAGACGGCGGGCATGAGCGAAGAGCGCTCGGTCGCGGCCCTCGTTCACGGCCGCTATCTGCTGGAAACCCCGTCCGACCCGGAGGATTGCCCGCTGGTGGTGGGCTTCCACGGCTACGGCGAGAACGCGGACCTCCACCTGGAACAGCTTCGCCGCCTCCCCGGCGCCAACCGGTGGGTGCTCTGTGCCGTACAGGCCCTTCACCCTTTTTACAATCGGGCAGGCGAGGTCATCGCGAGCTGGATGACCCGCGAGCAGCGGGAGCACGCCATCGAGGACAACATTCGCTACGCGGCGAGCGTGGTGGCGGAAGTGAGGCGCGAGCTCCCCGTCTCGCAGCGGCTCGCCTATCTCGGCTTTTCTCAGGGCGCCGCGATGGCCTACCGGGCGGCGGCCGGCTCAGGTTACTCCTGTCTGGGAGTGGTCGTGCTGGGCGGCGACGTGCCGCCGGAGCTGGAGTCCCGCGATCTATCCCACTTCCCCCCCGTCCTGTTGGGCCGTGGCTCCAGCGAGGAGTGGTACGACGCGGCCAAGATGGAGCACGACGTCGAGCTGTTGCGGAAAAAGGGCGTCGACATCCGTCCCTGTGTCTTCCAGGGGGGCCACGAGTGGACGAATGAATTCCGGGCCGAAGCCGGCCGCTTCCTCGAAGAGGTTTTCAGGCCTGCCTCGTAGAGAGGCTGTTATTCGAGAGGAAAAAAGAAAGGGGCGCTCGACCCAGCAAGCGCCCCGGAAAACTCTTGACTGCGTTGCCGTCGACTACTTGCCGGCCGGCGGGGTGGTGGCGGCGTCCGAGGTCATCGTCGAACCCGACGTGCTTTCGGAGGTTGTCGTGCCGTTGGAGTCCATGCTGGTCGTGGTAGAGCTCGAGGTCTCGACCGTGGTGGTGCTCTCCGACGTGGCGGCTGGAGTCTCTTCGGCCGGCTCCTCGTCCTTCTTGCAACCGGCGAACGGGACGAGCAGCAAGGCCAACAGACACAGAAGCGAAAGGTGAATGGACAGCTTCTTCATTTTGTTTTCTCCCTTGTTAAATGGAACTGAAGTAAGACGACAGGGCGACGTTCAACGGTTGTCGCCCACTTTGACCAGGTTGATAACCTTCTTGACGCCGCCGGTCTCCCGTGCAAAATTCTCGGCCTTCGTCCGGGTCTCTGCCTTTTTGACGCGGCCTTGGAGCGTCACGACGCCGTCTCTGGTGTCCACGGTAATGTTGAATGGATTGAGATCGCCATCCGTTGCCAGTTTTGCCTTCACCTTCGTGGTGATGGACGCATCGTCGGCCGGTTCCTTGACCGCCTGAGTCGTGCCGCATGCACACAACAGCAGAGCGAGTACCAGCGCTAGATAGAGGGCCGGTACACGCAGCTGCGTCGAGTTCTTGGTCCCATTCCTCACTGTCGATTCCTCGAGTCCGCGGCATTCAGTTCCACGCGTACAGAGTCGCTTTGAAGCAGAATTTGTGCCACGATCTCCTATTCAAGTCTCGCAATGAGTTGTCGGACGAGGGGGGAGTATACAACCTCCCGCCTGGCTCCTCAAGAGGGAACCATATCTCAATCTTGGCGTCCACCTTTCCGGGCAGCTAGGGCTCCCGGTAGGTGTTGAGCCGATTGTACAGGGTCTTGAGGCTGACTCCCAAAATGTCGGCTGTTTTTCGCTTGTTGCCACCGTGGGCATCCAAGGTGGCCATGATCAGCCGCCGCTCAACTTCCTCGATCGAGGTACCCACCTGGAAGTTGAGGCTGCGGATGCCGCTGAAGTCGCCTCCCACCTCCCGCGGCAGGCAGCGCGGCGTAATCTCGTGGTCGGCCATGATGAAGGCCCGGTGGGCGACGTTCTTGAGCTCGCGGACGTTGCCTGGCCAGGAATGGGTACGCAGCCGATCCATCGAGTCCTCGGTGAACATCTTGGCCGTGCCCTGGCGCTCGTTGAGCTGGCCCAGGAAGTACTCGGCCAGGAGCTGCACGTCGTCGGACCGCTCGCGCAACGGCGGCATCTGAATGGGGAACACCTGCAGCCGGTAGAGGAGGTCCTCGCGCAGCTTGCCGTCGGAGACCGCCTTCTGGGGATCGCGGTTGGAGGCGGCGATCACCCGCACGTCCACCTCCGCGGCCTGGTCGCCGCCGATGCGCACCACCTGGCCGGTCTCCAACACCCGCAGCAGCTTGACTTGCAGCTCGATGGGCATTTCGGTGATCTCGTCGAGAAACAGGGTACCCATGTGCGCCCGCTCGAAGTAGCCCTTGTGGCGCCGCGCCGCTCCCGTGAAGCTGCCACGCTCGTGGCCGAAGAGCTCGCTCTCGATCAGGGTGGGCGAGATGGCGCCGCAGTTGAGGGGCAGAAACGGCGCCTTGCTCCGCCGCGACAGCATGTGGAGGGTCTGGGCCGCCAGGTCCTTGCCGGTGCCGCTCTCGCCGACCAGGAACACGGAGGCGTCCGTCGGGGCCACCCGGTTGAGCATCTCGTAGAGCGACTGCATGGGTGCCGAGGCACCGAGCAGCAGGCCCAGCCGCCCCACTTCCTGCGCCTCCGTCGTCTGGGACTGCACCTGGGTCGCGGGCTGGACGCTCGCGACGTTGGCCAGGATGCTCTTCAGCCGGCCGATGTCCAGGGGCTTGGTGAGGTAGTCGCTGGCGCCCAGCCGCAAGGCCTGGACGGCACTCTCGACGTCGGCGTGGCCGGTCATCAGCACGACCTCGGTGGAAGCGCCGAGCTCGAGGTCCTTGAGCAGGTCGATGCCGCTGCCGTCGGGAAGATAGAGGTCGACGAGCGCCACGTCGGGCGTACGGTGGCTGACTTGCGCGCGGGCGTCGCGCAGCGTGCAAGCCACGTTGGTGGTGAAACCCTGTCCCTCGATCAGCTCGGCGAGAGCGGAAAGAAAGTTGGGGTCGTCGTCGACGGCGAGTGCGTGTGGCATCGTCTACTCACTCCTTGTTCACGAGCTGCGAGGTACCGGCTATCGCCAAGTCTACCTCATACGCCTGCATCGGCCCGGCCGCGGAGATTCCCGCCGGCCCTGCCGCCCGCACTTCGCCGCCGTGGGCAGCGAGAATCGAGCGGGCCGCCCAGAGGCGGGCGACGGCGCCTTCGGGCGACAGCCGGAGGTCGAAGCCAAGCGCCGGCTCGACGTTCGCTTCGGCAACCGTAGCCGGGCTGTCGGGTCCTGCGGCGCCGTGCAGGCGCAGCCGCGCCCGGCCGTCCTCCTGCTCCAGGCTCACCAGCAGCGTTCCCTGCTTGGGCACGCCGGCCAGCGCGGCCAGCGCCAGGTGGAGAAGCGCCTGGCGGAGGAGGAAACGGTTGCCGTCCACCGGCACCGGCTCCGGCGGCAACTCGGTTTCCACCCGTGCCTGTTGTTTGCGCGCCGGTCCCACCAGCAGCAAGGCGAGCTCCTCGGTCAGCTCGCGCAGGTCGAGCGTCTCCTGCCGGTCGCCGCGCGGCGAGATGTGGGCGAGAAAGATCTCCATGCCGCGGTGCAGGCGGGCGAGCTCTTCCTTGAGCACGTTGACGTAGCGCAATAACTTGTCGCGGCTCCCGGGATCCGCCGCTCGCCCCGAGGCGATCGTCTCTTTGAGGATCTCCAGGTTGAAAACCATGGCGTTGATGGGCGCCCGCAGGTCGTGCGCCACGGCGGGCGAGATCTGGGCGACGGACCGCATTTGCGAGGTCAGGCGCAGATCGGTCGCCAGACCCGCGAGCGAGCCCAGATCCTGCACCAGGAGCACGCCGCCCCCTTGCGGGTCGCGGCGCAGGTCGAAGAGCAGACGGCGCGGCGCGGCTTCACCGTTTTCTGCCGCCGCCGGCGCCTGCTCCGGCAGGTCAAGGGCGGCCCAGGGAGCGCCGCCGCCGGCTCCATTCCAGTGCAGCCCGGCGGTTTCCAGCCGGGGCTTGAGCTCAGCCCACAGCCGCTCGAGCTCGAAGCCGTCCTCGCATCCCAGCAGCTCCAGGGCGCGCGGATCGGCGAAGCCCACGTCGCCGCTGGAACCGAGGAGCACGACGCCGGGACCGAGGGCGCCGACGAGCTCGTCGTGAGGTGCGCTGAGGAGCGGCGCCTGGGAGGTTTCGAGGGGCATGATGTGTTCTCCATCTTTCCGGAGGCGCGTATTTATAGGTGGCTCGCTGCCGCAACGCAAGCCAGCCGTCAAGCCCTGCGAAACCTGTGCGCTGAAAATCACCAACCGGGCGGCGCGGGAGACAGGGTGGCTCGACGTGAAGGCTCCGCCGGATGAGTGAACTCCCGGGCTGCAGGTTGCATGCCATTCACGACGGCCCGCGAGGAAGGGAAATCGGCACGCGCGATGCAAATGGGAGAGGCGTCCTGCAGGCTAGCGGTTCGCGATCGGCTGCCGCGGCGCGCACGGCGGCGCTGTAATTCTTGCAATCTACGCTGGATCAACCGGCAATAGATGGCGGCTACTCCGGCTCGGGAGACACTTATCCGGCCTCCCGGACCACCTGGGCCAGCCGGTCGAGATAGGAGATTCTCAGGTCGTCGGACATGGCGTCGAGGATCTCGTCCTGCAGGGCGAGGGGTTCGACCTCCTTGCCTTCCAGGGTCGCCGTCCAGTTGGTCCCCACCAGCACGTCGTCGTCGTCCATGCCGGGGAGCCAGCGGAAGAGGAAGTCGAACAGCTCGATGGAGTCGACTTCCGAGCCTTCGAGCTCGGACTGAGCCTTCCCGGCATCCTCCGCGCCGGACCAGAACGGGAGGATGGCGCGCTCCTCCGCTTCGTCCGATTCGCAGGCCAGGAAGCCGTCTTCTGTGGAGAGGCCCCATACATGCTCCCCGTCGACGACCCCGGCGATGAAGCGTGAATGAGCCTCGTCATCGGTTTCCTCCTCGGGCGTGTCGTCGTTTTCCTCGTTCTCGGACATGTCGTCTCCCTGTCAGCCGGGATCTCCGGCACCTCGTTTGGATGCGGCCCTTCGGCTACCATGGTCCCATGGACCGCCCCGTGTCAATCCAATCGGCCAGGAGAATTCAATGACGGATACGCGAATCGAGAAGGACAGCCTCGGCGAGATCGAAGTGCCGGCCGGGGCCTACTATGGCGCTCAAACGGAGCGGGCGCGGCGGAATTTCCCCATCTCGGGGCTGTCTCTGCCAAGGGGATTCATCGCTGCCGTGGCGATGATCAAGGGCGAGGCGGCGCCGGTCAACGAGGAGTTGGGGACCGTGCCGGCGGAGGTTGCCAAGGCCATCCGCCAAGCGGCGGAGGAGATCGTCGCGGGCAAGCACGACGGCCAGTTCCCCCTCGACGTGTTCCAGACCGGCTCGGCCACCTCGACCAACATGAACGTCAACGAGGTGATCTCCAACCGTGCCATCGAGATCCTCGGCGGCGTCATCGGCAGCAAGCAGCCCGTTCATCCCAACGATCACGTCAACAACGGGCAGTCGAGCAACGACGTCATTCCCAGCGCCATACACGTTGCGGCCTACCTCGCGATCGTCAGAGACCTGGAGCCGGCCCTCGAACGCCTCGCAGAGAGTCTCCATCGCAAGGCCGTGGAGCTCGACAGGGTGGTGAAAATTGGCCGCACCCATCTTCAGGACGCGGTGCCGGTGCGCCTCGGCCAGGAGCTTTCGGGCATGGCCCAGCAGGCCAGGAACGGTCTCGCCCGCCTGGCGGCGGTCAAACCCCGGCTCGCCGAGCTCCCCCTGGGCGGAACGGCCGTGGGCACCGGATTGAACGCCCATCCGGACTTCGCGCCCAAGGTCATCGCCCGGCTCGCCAAGCGTACCGGCTGCCCCTTCGTGCCGGCACCCAACCGGTTCGAGGC
>DATIOS010000563.1:0-7665 GCA_035472915.1 Thermoanaerobaculia bacterium | reverse complement strand
ATCCCGTCAAGCCCCCCTCTTCTCCCGTCAGGCGGGGGGGAGGCCGGGAGAAGAGGGTCGGGGTGATGAGGGTCTTGGGGGAGCTGACGACGGCTGGGGCACGCCGCCCAAGCCTCAACTGATCTCAATCTCAGTCTTGAGCAACGCCACGCCGAGCGTGCCGGGGCCGAGGTGCGAGCCGAGACCGGGGCCGACCCGCCCGAAGACGATCGACTCCCGGGGGTGGAGAGCGCCGAGCTGGTCGGCCAGCGCTTCCGCTTCGGCCAGGCCGGTCGAGTAGATGACTCCGAGGGCGTCGACCGGCAGGTGCTGGCGGACGTAGTCGTCGAGGAAGGCCGTGATCTGGCCTTTGGTGCGCAGGGAACGCACCGGCTGCACCTGGCCGTCGACGATGGCCAGCACCGGCCGGATGCGCACCAGGGTGCCGAGGAGATGCTTGGCGCGGCCGATGCGCCCGCCCTTGGCCAGGAACTCCAGGGTGTCCAGGGCGGCGCAGAGGCGCGAGCGGGGGATCATGCCGCTCACGGCGGCCAGCACCGCCGCCAGCGAAGCGCCGGCGCGGGCCAGGCGGGCGGCTTGCAGCACGATCAGTCCCATCCCCAGCGAGGTGCTGCGGCAGTCCACGACCTCGACCGGACAGGCCGCGGTGCACAGTCGCGCCCCCTGGACGGCGGAGTTGAAAGTGCCGCTCAGGCGCGCCGAGAGGTGGATCGAGACGATGCCGTCCGCCCCGGGCGCCAGGCGATCGTAGGCCTCGGCGAACTGGCCGGGGGCGGGTTGCGAGGTGGTGGGGAAGAGGCGCTCCTGCTGGAGCCGGCGGTAGAAGGTGTCGTGATCGATCTCCACGCCGTCCAGGAACGCCTCCTCGCCGAAGCGCACGACGGCCGGCACGATGGTGATGCCCAACTCGGCCGCCAGGGCAAAAGGCAGGTCTCCCGAGCTGTCGGTGACGATGCGGACAGGCATTCAATTTACTTTGTCAGATTGCCCTCCGAGCCGCCAGGGGGGGTGACCAACGACGCCATCGCAGATGTGGGAGAATGATCCTGGATTCCTGACGGAGTTTAGACGCCATGCAATGGGACGCTTCCTATGTGGTATCCCGTTCGTTAACTCTTGAGATCCTGCGCAACGGCAGACTGGCGGCGAGGAGCTCTATCTCGCGCCCACTCCAAGATATCGACTTCGACGCCCTGCCGGTCCTGCTGGCTTTCGCAGCGGGGACAACTCCCCGCGATGCGCTCACCCGCCTGCGCTCCGAATGGGAGTTTGACGACGACGAGTTCGCCGGTGTCGTCGCTGCCCTGATCGGCCAAGCCTTCCTCGTGCCGGCCGGCCGGGGTGGAGTGGCGACGCTCGCCCAGGAAGGCTTCGCCTCGGCCGTGGCGCACCACCACCTTCTTCAGGATACTGTTCGGGTCCTCTCCTATCAGTCTGCGATCGCAAGGCATAGCCGAGGGTGCTCGGTCGTCGAGATCGGTTGCGGAACCGGAATCCTCTCCATTTTCGCCGCCCGCGCCGGGGCACGCCGCGTAGTGGCCATTGAGGAGAGCGAGATCGCTTCCCTCGCAGAGCAGATGTTCCAGGCCAACGGCTGCGATGGAATCATCGAGCTGCGGCGGGCCAACAGCCGCGACGTGGAGCTGGACGAACCGGCTGACCTGCTGATCCACGAAATCCTGGGCGTAGACCCCTTCGCCGAGAACATCCTTCCAACCCTACTCGATGCGCGCGAGCGGCTCCTGCGGCCCGGCGGTCGCCTGTTGCCCTGGCGGGTCCAAGTCCTCTGCCTCGGGGTGGAGACCGAGCCACAGCCACATCGTGACAAAGCCTACATCCTCGCCGAGGCCTTGGAGGTCCAGAGGCTCTATGGCCTCGACTTCACCCCCTTTCTGGACATCCTCGGCGAGGCCGATCCTCGCCAGTTTGCACCGGTGCCCGCCGAGGGCGACCGATTCTTCAAGTCGAAGGTCTTGTCGGAAGAGTGCCTGCTGGTCGATCTCGACCTTCAAGCTGGCAATCTCAATCAGCCTGGCCTGCCCGCCCAGGTCCATCTGCGAATTCAGAGCCGGGGCACTCTGGGGGCCGTCGCCGTTTATTTCCGCGCGGATCTTGACGAAGATATCCAGCTCACCAACTCACCCTTTGCGCCTCTGACGAGTTGGAGGCGGCAGGTCCGCCCCCTATCGCGCCACGTCGAGGTTGCTCCAGGCGACGAAGTGCGCCTGCGGGTCGAGCTTCTAAGCCGGCATGGCCGCCAAGAGCTCGACGTTGATCTGGCCTAGGTAGCTGAGCTCAGGCAGGGGCGGGGTGGCGTTGCAGGGCGGGTCGAACCCCCGCCCACCGTCCAGACCCGCCCCTACGCTAAGCCTGGTGTTGCTGTTCTCCCTCTTCTCCCGGTTGGGGGGAGGGCGATGGGAGAAGAGGGCCGGGGTGATGAGGGGTCTTACTCCACCGCCAGCAGCAGCGGCGGCGCCGGCTGGCCGCCTTCCACGACCTCGGTTTCGAGGCCGGGGAAGCGGCGTTGCAGACGGGCGGCCAGCTCGTCCGCCTGCTCGGGGCTGGCGCCGGCGCCGGTGTAGAGGGTGACGAGCGAGAAGCCGTCGCCCAGGGCGGCGATCTCTTCCTCGGCGGCCTCGAACGTGCCAGGGGACGCCGCGACGGTGCGCACGTTCCGCGCCGCCGCCAGCATGGCTTCCGCGTTGTCGGCGAGAGGGGCGGCGGGATCGAAGGCGAGGGCGGCGGCGATTCCTTCCGGCAGGGTGGCGGTCAGCACGGCCAGCGCCGGCCGGGCCGACGCGGCGGCGGCTGCCTGCGCCGCGGGCCAGAGGGCCGGGTCGTTGGCGAGCAGGAGGAGCTGCGCCGCCGAGGCGTGGGCCAGGGCCGCCGCCAGCTCGGTCTGCTCGAGCGGCGCGTCCGCCGGAACATCGATCACGCCGGCGACGCCCGGGAGGTTCTCGAACACCCGGCGCATTCCCTCGCCGGCGGCCACCGCCACCCAGCCGGTCTCCTGCGGCTCAGGCCCGGCGAGGAAGCGCGCCCGCTGCGCCTCCATGTCCTCCACCTTACGGTGCGACACGGTTCCCAGGGTGGCCGCGTAGGCGAACAGCGCCTCGGGCTCGTCGGTGTGAATGTGGATGTGGAGGGTCTCCTCGCGAGCAGCGGTCCCTCCCGTCAGGTCGACGCAGTCGCCCAGTTGGCGCAGGCGGGCGTCGAGGGCGGTGCGGTCGAGGCCGGTGGCGGTGAGGACCAGCTCGGTGCAGTAGCGGGGGAAGGAGGCGTTCGCGATCACCCGGCGGGTGCGCTCCGAGGGCGCCGGGAGGCGCTTCAGGGACGGCAGCGGCTCGCCGGTGAAGGCGGCGAGACCGCCGCGGACCACCAGGGCAAGACCGAGGCCGCCGGCGTCCACCACCTCGGCTTCTTCCAGCACGGGCAGGAGACGGGTGGTGCGCTGCACCGCCAGGTCGGCGGCGTCGGCCATGAACCGCCAGGCGGCCACCAGCGGCAGGTTGGCGCGCGCGGCTTCCTCGGCCGCCTCGGCCGCCTCCCGGACCACGGTCAGCACGGTGCCCTCCATCGGCGTGCCGACGCTGCGCCAGGCCGCCTGCGACGCCTTGCGCCAGGCCGCGGCCCAGCCTTCACTGCCGGTTTCGGCGGCGCCGGCGAACGAGGCGGCCAGGCCGGCGAGGAGCTGCGCCAGGATCACGCCGCTGTTGCCGCGGGCTTCCAGGAGCGCGCCGCGGGCGAGGCCGGCGGCCACCGAGCCGAGGTCGCAATCCCGGCACTCCGCGGCCATCCGCAGGGCCGCGGCGAGGGTCGCCACCATGTTGGTTCCGGTATCGCCGTCCGGCACGGGAAAGACGTTGAGGCTGTTGATGGCCTGGGCGCCGCCGCGCAGCGCCTCCAGGCCCCCGGCGAAGAACCGCCGCAGCTCCGGCCCGCTCAGGCGCTCGGGCTCGGCGGCGGACGGGGCTGGCTCAGCTCCGGTCATTGGCTCCAGTCATTGGTTCCAGTCATCGTCTTGCAGCCGGCAGCGCGCAATGATAGCGTAACTAAGTGGTGATGTAGCTTGGGCGCCTGAGCGCGCCGGCGAAAAACTTGGGGGGAGTGGCCATGCCTCTGAAAGTTGCCATCCTGGATCTGGAATCCGCGCTGCCACACTCGAGCTCGCCGCTCCTCCAGCCCCGCCACGACGTCCTCACCGTCGGCACCGTGTTGCGCCAGGCCGGCTACGACGTCGAGGTCTACGTCGAGATCCTGAACGGCCTGCCCACCGACAGGTTGCACGAGTTCGACGTCGTCGGCGCCGCCGTCACGGGTCCCAACTACAACCCCGTCAAGCAGTTCTTCGCCCGCGTCCGCGAGGTCAATCCCCGGGCCATCTTGCTGGCCGGCGGGCCCTACGCCTCGGTGGGACCCAACGACGTCCTGAATATCGCGGACATCGTCGTGCGCGAGGAAGCCGACGTGACGATCGTCGAGCTCCTGGCGGCGCTGGAGGCCAAGGCGCCCCTCGACGGCATCGCCGGCGTCTCCTTCAAGCGCGACGGACGGGTCATCCACAACCCCCGCCGGCAGTTTCTCAAAGATCCGGGGATGGTCCACGACCTCAGCCTGCTGATCGGCTTCAAGCGCCTGTCGTTGGCGACGCAGATCTTCCAGTACGGCGGAGTCTACAGCGGCCAGGCCATGACCTCGCGGGGTTGCCCGTTCCCGTGTACCTTCTGTTACGAGAACATGCTCGGCGGCACCGGGTTCCGCGCTCATGCCATCGAGCCGTTCATCGCCGACGTCAAGCAGAAGATGGAGTTCTTCGGCATCCGGCACTTCAGCCTGGCGGACGCCAACTTCGGGACCAATCCCAAGCACTGCCGCGAATTCCTGCGGGCCGTCATCGATGCCGACCTGGGCTGCAAGTTCACCGCTCTCTGCCGGGTCGACATCGGGCACCACCCGGACATCCTGGAGATGATGAGCCAGGCCGGTTTCGTCAGGGTGTCCCTCGGTATGGAGGCGCTCGAGGAGCCGACCCTCGCCAGCATCGAGAAACGGCAGACCGTGCAGGAGATCGTCGACTCCATCGCCCGCATCCGAGCGGTCGGCATCGACGTCTTCGGCCTGTTCATGATCGGCTTCGACGACGACAACGAGAACACGGCGAAGGCGATGACCCGGTTCTGCGAGGAGAACGACGTCTCCGCCCTGAGCATCTTCTGCCTCACCGAGTATCCGGGGCTGCCGGGGCGCACGATCCCCCGCTATCGCATCTGCGAAACGAATCTCGATTACTCCGGCGCGCACTTCGTCAATACCTTCCCCAAGCGGATCCGGCCGAGCGTGCTCGAACGGTCGGTCTACCAGGCGTTGCTGCGCTTCTACGATCCGCAGGCCGTGCTCGCGTCGCTGTTCGGCAAGAAGGGGGGCCTGGCGTTCCAGTTGGGAATGTTCAAGCAGATCCGCAAAATCGCCAAGGTCTCGGAAGCTCACCAGAAGGAGCTGGAGCGGATCGAGGCTCCCTACTACGACTCCCAGGATCGCTTGCGCGATGACTATCTGCGCGCGCATCCGGTGCTCGTCGAGCCGCTGCCGAAAGACCTGATGGCCAACTGGCCGGATCCCGGCGACCTGGCGCCAAGGCCGCTGGCCCCGATCAATATCTTGTAAGGTTGGAAGCGAAACCGCCGCCATGCTGCCTTGAGTCCCCGGGCGGACTTGAGGTTTGCGCGCGCACGACGTATGCTCGTTTACTACAAAAGGGCTCATAGAAACCCCCACCAAGGGGAGCGTGGACCATGCACGAGGTGGACCAGAGTGTCGGCCTGATTTCCAGTTACTTGCAGGATCCGCTGCTGCGGGAGATGTACGACCGGGTGCGGGCGGCAGGCCCCGTGCGCTCGGTGCAGGTGGATCTCACGCACCGCTGCAACATCCGCTGTAAAGGTTGCTACTTCTTCGCCGAGGAGATGGATCATCTCAAGACGCCCGAGGACGACGCGGCGTTCGACGAGTTCGTGCGGCAGGAGAAGGCGCGCGGCACCAACTACCTGACGGTGGTGGGCGGCGAGCCCAGCCTGATGCTCGACCGGCTCAAGAAGCTCTACGACAACTTCTGGCTGGTGGTGGTGACCAACGGCCTGCGCAAGATCCCGGTCGAGGGTTTCGAGAACCTGGCCATCGCGGTGTCGGTGTGGGGCGACCACGAGACGGACAAGGAGCTGCGCGGCAGCGGCAAGATCGACGTCTTCGCCCGCGGCCTGGCCCACTACAAGGACGATCCTCGGGCGGCCTGGTACTACACGACGACGCCGGGCCACGTCGGCGAGATCGAGAGCGTCGTCGAGCAGTGCGTGGCCAACGGCAACTACGTCGGCTTCAACTTCTACGGCGACATCGCCGAGCTCGGCGGCAAGCTGGACCACCTGCGCGGCTTCGGCGAGGTGTGCGACGAGATCGACCGCATGATCGACCGCTATCCCGACCGCATCCTCTCCTCCTCGTACCTGGCGCGGACGGTGGCCCGCGGCGAGCTGATGGGTTTGAAGTGGGGCTTCGACGCCTGCTGCACCCTCTCCGGGGACAAGCCGAAGAACCAGGAGCGGTTCGGCAACGGCCTGCCCAGCAATCCCCACTTCCGGGTCTACAGCCCCGACCTGAAGAACACCCGCGCCTGCTGCCGCAGCGACAAGTACGACTGCCAGAACTGCTACGACACCTGGGCGCACATGGCGTGGATCATCGCCAGCCTGGAGCGGCATCTGGGCTCGGAGCGCGACTTCACCTGCTGGCTCTCCACCATGTACATGTTCTACGTCTCGAATCACATCATCGACTTCTCGAACGGTGCGGCGCTGCTGGCTCCGGTACACCGGCGGCTGGCCGAGCTGCGCCGCCAGGACGCGGCCGAGCTGCCGCCCACGGGCCGGTTCCAGGACATCGAGGAGATCCTCCTCGAGGCGCTCTAGCCCCATGTCGTACGGCCACCTCCCGTCTCCGTCGCCCGCTTCGGAGACCCTCTGGGAGCTGCTGCGCGGGCGCGCCGAGCGCCAACCCGACCGTCGCGGCTTCACCTTCCTTCTCGACGGCGAGACGGCGGAGGAGAACCTCGACTACGGCGAGCTCGACCGCCGGGCGCGCGCCGTCGGGGCGAGGCTCCAGAGCCTGGGGGCGGCGGGCGAGCGGGTGCTGCTGCTCTATCCGCCGGGGCTCGACTACGTGGCCGCCGTCTTCGGCTGCCTCTACGCCGGCGCCGTGGCGGTGCTCGCCTTTCCGCCGCGCTTGAACCGGCTGACGGCGCGCCTGCAGAGCATCGCCGCCGACGCCCAGCCCAAGGTGGCGCTCTCCACCGCCAAGGTCGTCGCCAGCCTCGGCCAGCGGGCCGCCGAGGCGCCGGAGCTCGGGCGGCTGCACTGGCTGGCGACCGACGAGCTGCCCTCGGGTATCGAGGCGGACTGGCGCGAGCCGCGGGTCGACCGCGACGCCCTGGCTTTCCTGCAGTACACCTCCGGCTCCACCGGCAACCCCAAGGGCGTGATGCTCAGCCACGGCAACGTGCTGCACAACCTCGGGCTCATCCAGCGCGGCTTCGACGTCCACGCGGACGGCGACCGCGGCGTCATCTGGCTACCCATCTACCACGACATGGGGCTCATCGGCGGCGTCCTGGAG
>DATIOS010000562.1:0-6723 GCA_035472915.1 Thermoanaerobaculia bacterium | reverse complement strand
CTGTGCCGTGGGCGGTGGACGAGTCGAAGAGCTCGACGGTGTCGGCGAGGCCGCCGGTTTTATGGACGATGGGCGGGGTGCCGTACTTCAGGCTGTACAACTGATTCAGGCCGCAGGGCTCGAACTTCGAGGGCATGAGGAAGATGTCGGCGCCGGCTTCGATGCGATGCGCCAGCTCATTGTTGAATCCCTTGTAAAACCAGGCCTTGCCAGGGAAGCGCGCTTGCAGGCCGTGAAAGAAATCCTCGTAGATCTTCTCGCCGCTGCCCAGGGCCACCAGTCGCAGGTCGCGCCGGGCGAGGATCTCCGGCAGCACTTCGAAGCAGAGATCGAAACCTTTTTGCGGAGTGAGGCGCGAGACGACGCCGATGACCGGCGCGGCCGTGCGCTCGTCGAGACCGGTCGAGCGCAGCAGAGTGCGCTTGCAGTTCCACTTGCCCGAGAGATCGCGGGCCGAGTAGTGGTAGAAGAGATGAGGGTCCGTCTCCGGGTCCCATTCGCCATAGTCCACGCCGTTGACGATCCCCACCAGCCGGTCGCTGCGGGCGCGCAGCAGGCCGTCGAGGCCGAAGCCGTCCTCCGGCGTCTGGATCTCGCGAGCGAAAGTGCGGCTGACGGCGGTCAAAAAGTCGGCGTGAAGGATGCCCGTTTTCAGAAAGTTGAAGCGGCCGGCCGCCAGATCCGCGGCGTCCAGCCAGTGGGTGTGGCGGCTCAAGCCCAGATCGCCTATTACGTTGGCTAGGACGTATCCCTGATAGGCCACATTGTGGATCGTCAGCACCGAGCGGGTATGGTCGAATAGCCGGTCCCAGCCGTACAGTGCCTTGAGGAAAATGGGAGCGAGCGCCGTGTGCCAATCGTGGCAGTGCACCACGTCCGGCCCCCATCCCATGCGCTGGCAGGACTCGAAAGCCGCGCGGGTGAGCACGGCGAAGCGCAGCCAATCCGTCCAGTCACCCTGGTAGATTTCCTTCTGGCCGAAGAGCTCCGGACAGTGGACGAAATAGACCGGCACGTCGCTACCCGGCAGCTGCGTGGTGAGCAGCGAAAATGTGTAGTGCCGGGGTCCGATCGCTATCGGCACATCGCGGATGAAGTCCACTTCGAAGAAAGTTTCGGAGCGCCCGGAGATCTGAGAATAGAAGGGAAGGAAGATCCGCACGTCGTGACCGTTCCGCGCCAGGAAGCTGGAGAGGCCGGAGACGACGTCGCCGAGGCCGCCGGTCTTGGCGAAGGGAGTGACCTCCGCGGCAAGCTGGCAGATCCTGAAGGGCATCGCGATCAGATCACCGTGCCCGGCGGGATGACAGCGTTCTTGGGGACGACGATGATGCCTTCGCGAATGACGTAGTTTTCCGCATCGGCCTCTTGGATTCCGCCCGCATTGATCAGTTTACTGCCGTCGCCGATACGCGCGTCGAAATCGACGATGGCGTTCTTGATGTGGCAATCGCGGCCGATGCCGAGGGGCACCTGGGTGCTGTCTTCAGATAGGCTCTCCCAGAAGCTGGCGCCCATGATCACCGAACGCTCGACGATGGCGCCCGCCCGCACCACTTCGCGGACGCCGATGATGGAGTCGGTGACGCGGGAGCCCGACAGAATGCTGCCTTCACCCAGGATCGAGCATTGAACGAAGCACTCGTTCACTTTGGTGCCTGGCAGGAAGCGCGGGTGGGTATAGACACGGAACTCAGGATCATAAAGGTTGAGCGGCGGCAGCGGCAGCGTCAGGTCGAGGTTGGCCTGGTGAAAGCTGGGGATGGTGCCAATATCAGCCCAGTATCTGTCGTGGGGAAAGGCGTAGACCTTGTGCTGGCTCAAGGCCTGGGGAATGACCTCGCGCCCGAAGTCGATCGTGGCGCTGCCGATGAGCAATTCCTTGAGCACCTCGGGCTGAAAGATGTAGATGCCCATGCTGGCCAGATACGAGCCCGGAGGCACCGGGAAACCGAGGGCAGACTGGGTGTGCTCGTCGACTGCCAGGGCGTCGAGTTGCTCGGCCTCTTTCGGCTTCTCGACAAAGCTCACCACGCGGCCGGTGGGATCGAGGTGGATGATGCCCAGGCCCGGCGCCTCTTCACGGGTGACCGGTTTGACCGCGATGGTCAGGTCCGCGCCGCGCTCACGGTGGGTCTTCACGAAAGCGGCGATGTCCATTAGATAGAGCTGGTCGCCCGAGAGGATCAGTACTTCCGGCGGATTCGGTTCGAGCAGCCGCGGCAGGGTCTGGCGCACGGCGTCGGCGGTCCCCTGGAACCAATCCTGGCGTTCCGTGGTCAGCTCGGCGGCGAGAATGTTGACGAAGCCGTTCGAGAACGCGTCGAAGCGATACGTCTGCGCGATATGGCGGTGCAGGCTGGCGCTGTTGAACTGGGTGATGACGAAGATGCGATCGATCCCGGCGTACAGGCTGTTGCTGATCGGGATATCGATGAGGCGGAACTTGCCGCCCACCGGCACGGCCGGCTTGGCGCGGTCCCGCGTCAAGGGCCAAAGACGGCTCCCCTGTCCTCCACCCAGGATCGCTGTCACAACTTTTTCCACGGCCACCTCCCCTCGCTGGCAGTGGGATCTTACAGCAGCGGCTGGGATCTACGCGTTCATGAACCCAGGGAGTCGAGGGTCCGTTACAATCCCTCCATGTCCGCTCCGCCCCTGCGCCCGCTGCACTGGGAGTTTCTCGGCCGCGTTCCCTACGCCACGGCCCTGGAGCTCCAACTCGCCGCCCGCGCCGCGGTGAAGAGCGGCGAGGGCACGGAGCGCCTCCTGCTGCTGGAGCACCCTCACGTCTACACCCTGGGGCGCAACGCCAGCGGCGCCGACATTCTGGCGGGTCCGGAGTGGCTCGCGGCCCGCGGTGTCGAGGTCGTGGAGTGCGATCGCGGCGGCCAGGTCACCTATCACGGCCCGGGTCAGTTGGTGGGATATCCGATCGTCAACCTCAGCCCGGATCGGCGGGACATCCGTCGATATGTCCGCGATCTCCAGGAGGTTCTCATTCGCACCCTCGCCGGTTACGGGCTCGCCGCTCAGCCCGGGGAAGGCCAGGAGAACATCGGCGTCTGGGTGGGGGAGGAGAAGATCGCTTCGATCGGCGTACATCTTTCGCGGTGGATCACCACCCACGGCTTCGCCCTGAACGTCGCGACCGATCTTTCCTACTTCGCGGGCATCATTCCCTGCGGCCTTCACCAGGTGCGGATGACCTCGATCGAGCGCGTTATTGGCTCCATGGGCCGCGGCCGCGCACCGTCCCTGCCCGAAGTGGCTTCCACCGTCGCCCGGCATTTCGGCGAGGTCTTCGGCCGCGAATTGGTCGCGGCGGTCCCCCAACTCCAAAATGCCTGACGCCGCCATCGGCCTCAACGCGGTGATCGTGGCGGTGACGGAAGAGGTGCCGCGTATCTTGACCGTTCGCCGCGAGCCGCCTGCGGGCGGTCCGGCCGAGGACGCCCTTCCCTTTGGTCCCCTGGAGCCCGAGACCGACCGCACCCTCGACCGCGGCCTGCGCCGCTGGGTACGAGAGCAGACCGGCCTCGAATTGGGCTACGTCGAGCAGCTCTACACCTTCGGCGACCGGAATCGCGATCCCCGCGAGAGCCACGGCGGCCCGCGGCTGGTGTCCGTCGCCTACCTGGCCCTGGTGCGTGAGGTGTCGGTGAGCGGCGACGCCCGCTGGCGGGACTGGTACGAGTTCTTCCCCTGGGAGGATTGGCGCGAAGGACGTCCCGCGGTGCTCGATCGCGCGATCGCCCCCACCCTGGAGCGATGGGCTGCCGGAGCGACCGAGCAGCGCGGCCGGCTGGAGCGGCGGGAGCGCGCGGAGATCGTTTTCGGCCTCGGCGGCGTCGGCTGGGACGGCGAGCGGGTCCTCGAGCGCTACGAGATCCTCTACGAGGCCGGCCTGGTGCCCGAGTCCCGGCGGGATCTAATCCAGAGGGGAGAGAAGGAGAATCTTCATTCCGAATCGTCGGAGCCTCCCCTCGGCCGCCCCATGTCACTCGACCACCGGCGCATCCTGGCGACCGCCTTGGGGCGATTGCGGGGAAAGCTCAAGTACCGTCCCGTGGTTTTTGAGCTGTTGCCGCCGACCTTCACTTTGCTTCAGCTCCAGCGGGTGGTGGAGGCGCTGTCCGGCGTGGGTCTGCACAAACAGAACTTTCGCCGCCTGGTGGAAAACGCCGGCCTCGTAGAAGGCACCGGCCGTCAGGACGCGGAAACAGGGGGCCGCCCAGCCGAGCTCTTCGTCTTCCGCCGTGAGGTGCTGCGCGAGCGCCCGGCCCCGGGAGTGGGATTGCCGGGCGTGCGGCGAGGGTGAGCTCCACACCTTGACAAGTCGATATACTCAGATCTAGTATAACCCTCAGGCCGGCAGTGCCGGCCCTTCTTTGTGACTCAGATATGCTCAGAATGAGCATAGGAGATAGAAGATGAACCTCGAAGCTGCACGGCCGTACGCTGCGCTCGACTACACGCCCGCCGTGGCTCGCGCGACGGAGCCCATCCACCAGCGGGTTCGCTCGGTGATCCCGGACCTGGAGTGGCCGGTGTTCGCGCCCTATATCGCCGCCATCAACGAGCTCAAGGAGCGGCGCAACGCCGTGATCCTGGCCCACAACTACCAGACGCCGGAGATCTTCCACGGCGTGGCCGATTTCGTGGGCGACTCCCTGGCCCTGGCCCAGCAGGGTGCGAAGACCGATGCCGGGGTGATCGTGCTGGCGGGCGTCCACTTCATGGCCGAGACGGCGAAGATCCTCTCGCCGGAGAAGACGGTGCTGATCCCCGACCCGCAGGCCGGCTGTTCGCTGGCCGCTTCCATCACGGCTGAGGACGTCCGGCTGCTCCGGCAGCGCTACCCGGGCGTGCCGGTGGTGACCTACGTCAACACTTCGGCGGCGGTGAAGGCCGAGTCGGACATCTGCTGCACCTCGGCCAACGCGGTGGCGGTGGTGGAGTCTCTCGGCGTCGACCGGGTGATCTTCCTGCCCGACGAGTACCTGGGCAAGTACGTGGCCTCCCAGACCAACGTCCAGATCATCCTCTGGAAAGGGCACTGCGAGGTGCACGAGCGCTTCACTGGCGCCGAGCTGCGGGCCTACCGCCAGGCGCAGGGAGCGGACGTCCAGATCCTCGCCCATCCCGAGTGTCCGCCGGACGTGCTGGCCGAGGCGAACTTCGTGGGTTCCACGGCGGCCATGCAGCGCTGGGTGGGCGAGCAAAGGCCGCGGCGGGTGGTGATGGTCACCGAGTGCTCGATGAGCGACAACGTCGCCGTCGAGTATCCGGACGTCGAGTTCATCCGGCCTTGTAATTTTTGCCCGCACATGAAGCGGATCACGCTGCCGAAGATCCTGCGTTCCCTGGAGACCCTGGAGACCAGGGTGGAGGTGGCCCCCGAGATGGCCGGCCGCGCCAAGCAGGCGGTGGAGCGGATGCTGGCCGTTGGGAGAAGGGAAGCACGATGACCACTCTTCAGAAAGTTGACGGCGTCTCGCGGTCCGAGGTGCTGGTGATCGGTAGCGGCACGGCGGGCCTGACGGCGGCCCTCGGCTGTGCTCCGCTGCGGGTTACCGTGCTCACCAAGGTGCGCCACGGCTCAGGCGGCTCGAGCCCCTGGGCCCAGGGCGGCATCGCCGCCGCGGTGGGACGGGACGACGCTCCGGCCCTGCACGCGGCGGATACGATGGCAGCCGGCGCCGGGCTGAACGATTCCCACGTGGTGGACATCCTCACCGCCGAGGGTCCACAGCGCGTGAAGGCCCTGCTCGCACTCGGCGCGCATTTCGATCGCGACGACCTCGGTTTGCTGTCTCTCGGCCGCGAGGCCGCCCACAGCCGCCGGCGCATCCTGCATTCGCGCGATGCCACGGGCGCGGAAATCGTGCGCACGCTGGTGGCAGCGGTGCGTAGCGCTCCCGAGGTGCGGATGATCGACGGCGCCTTCGCGCTCGACTTGGTGATGGACGGGGCGCAGGTGATCGGCGCCGTGGCCGTCCACGCCGATGGCCGGCGGGTGCTCCATCTCGCTCCGGCGGTGGTGCTGGCGACTGGCGGCCTGGGCCACCTTTATCTTCACACTACGAACCCGCCCGAGGCCACGGGCGACGGTCTGGCCATGGCGGCCCGGGCCGGAGCACGGCTGGTGGATCTCGAGTTCGTTCAGTTTCACCCCACGGCTTTGGCCGTCGGCGCCGATCCCATGCCGCTTTTAACGGAGGCCTTGCGAGGCGAAGGCGCAATCCTCGTCGACGAAACCGGCCGCCGCTTCATGCCGGGGGCTCACCCGGACGCGGAGCTCGCGCCTCGCGACGTCGTGGCGCGGGCCCTCTGGCGCCAACTACAGGCCGGCCACCAGGTGTTTCTGGATTCCCGCGCGGCGGTGGGGGAAGAGTTTCCCGAGCACTTCCCGACCGTCTTCCGGCTGTGCCAGGAGCATGGGCTGGACCCGCGGACCGAGGCCATTCCCGTGGCGCCCGCGGCCCATTACCACATGGGCGGCATCGCGGTCGACGAGCAGGGGCGCACCTCGCTGCCGGGTTTGTGGGCGGCGGGCGAAGTGACGTCAACCGGAGTCCATGGCGCCAACCGGCTGGCCAGCAATTCACTGCTCGAAGCCCTGGTGTTCGGCGGCCGGGTAGCCGAGGATCTGCGGACCGGTCTGCCCGAAGCCCGCCCGCTGCGGGGTCTCAGGAACGGGGCCGCGGTGACTGCACGGCT
>DATIOS010000561.1:0-16903 GCA_035472915.1 Thermoanaerobaculia bacterium | reverse complement strand
AGGGTCTGCTCAGGATGCTGCTCGAGCACCGGAAGATCGAGCCGAACCTCGACATCGAGCGGCTACTCGCCGAGGCCGCCGCGGCACGCTGGTGCATCTGGGCAGACGGCGTGCTTCACTGTGAGCCCGGGGGCTCGATTTCTCAACTCGCGAGGCGCGGCCAACCGTTTGAATCGTATGATGCGTTTTACACGCCCGAGGTGATGCAGAGTCTCTTTCCGCAAGCCCGGATCCTTCCCCCGGTGCTCCACGAGTGGCAGCACTGCTGCGTCCTCGGCCCGGACGGCGCGCCGAGCTGAGAGGCCTCGAAACCGGCCGACCACCGGGTTCTACACCCGCAGTGTTACCATCGGGGTCATCAGCTACTGAGGGACCCGGCTTCACCCTGCTCGGGTGGGCCGTGGTTCTCCCTCTCTCGGAAAGGAGTCCGCCGCCATGTCACAACCCAGGAGGTGGGCCGGCATCTTCGCCGCCGCGCTGACCCTTGCGGCCGGTCTGGCCGTCGGCCAGGAGAGCTCCCCGGCGCCGGTTGCGATCGACCCGCCGGCTCCGCCGGGCTCCGCTCTGCCGGTCCTTGCCGTCGAGGGGCCCACCACGGTCAACCGGGAGCACGAGGTGCTGGCGACGTGGCTCGAGCCGGGCGGACGGCTGCGGTTCGCGCGCTTCTCGCGGGGGGCCTGGGGTCCGCCGGTCACCGTCGCCGAGCAGGTTTCGACACTCGATCCGGCGGATGCGCCGTCCCTGGCCGTGATCGAGACCCACGGGGTGCGGCGCACGCTCCTCGCGCGCACGGGGGACACGGTCGCCAGCTCCGGCGACGGCGGGCGGAGCTGGACCCGCCTGCCCGCGCCGCCCCTCGCCTTCGCTTCGTTCGCCGGCGGGGAGGAGGGGGCGTTCGCCTTCTGGCTCGCCCCCGCGGCCGACGGTTCCGCCAGGCTCCTGGGCACCCGCGTCCTGGAGGGTGAAACGCTGCTCGACCCCCGGGCGGCGGCCGGCGCGGGCACCGCGGCCGCCATGACCTGGGACGGTCCCGTCGTGGTGTACCAAGCCGGGAGCGCCGGGCAGGAGAGGGAGATCGCCCTCGTCCGCCGCCAGGAGGCCCGGTGGACCGTGCCGGGCCGGGTCAACGGCGAGGAGTGGCGCCCGGCGGCAGGGCCGGCGGGCGGCCTGGACGTGGCGGCCGAGCGGCGCATGGTGGCCGTCGCGTGGATCGCCGGGACGCCGCGCGGGCCTCGCCTGGCCGTGGCCTTCTCGGGCGACGGGGGCCGGACGTTCGGTGCTCCCATCGCCGTGGGCGCGCCGGACGACCCCGTGCCGGCGGGCCCGGTCGCCGTAGCCCTCGACGAGGTCGGCCACGCACTGGTCCTCTGGACGGCGGCCGCCGGAGCCAGCGGAGCCGCCGCCCTCCACCTGGCTCGCGTCGCGCCCGACGGCCGGCAGGGCGAGCCCCTGACCCTCGCGACCGCCTCGTCCGCCCCGGCGCTGGGCCGGCCGCGGCTCGCCCGCGCCGGCGGCCAGGTGGCGGTGGCCTGGACGGAGGCCGGCGCCGGGGACACTCCCGGGCGCGTGCGCGCCATGGCCGTTGCGCTTGCAACTCTCCCGCCGCTCGCCAGCCCTCGCCTCAGCCAGCCCGCCCGTGCCGGGGGAGCGGCCGAGGCCTCCACGGGGCGGGGACGGGTGGGGGATGCCGTGCCGGGCTTCGAGCTCGTCTCGCTCCAGGGGGACGAGGTCTCGCTCCCGTCTCTGCGCGGACGGCCCGTGCTGCTCAACCTGTGGGCGACGTGGTGCCTGCCCTGCATCGCGGAGCTCCCCGAGCTGGCGGCGCTCCAGGAGCGCCACCGCGGCGAGGGGCTCGCGGTGGTGGGGGTGAACGCCGATGCGGCCGACCGGATCGACCAGGTCAGGAAATTCGTTGCCGACCGCAAGGTCCCGTTCGCCGTCTGGCTCGATCCCGAGATGAGCATCGCCAAAGCCCTGCGGGTGCAGACCCTGCCGGCGACCTTCGTGATCGATCGAGAGGGGCGGATCGTGCTGCGCCGCGACCTGCAGCTCGAGGCCGGCGACCGCGAGCTCGCCGAGGCGATGCGGCGTGTGCTGGGCGTCGGACCAAAAACGCCCCGGTGAGCCGGCTGTGCGCCGAGTCACGGCAGCCGGGGACGAGAAGCGGTAATCCCTCGCGCGAAAAAACGTCCCTGCGGGACGGAATCGGACCGCGCCCGCAGGCGATGCCGGAGGATTTCAATCGCTCGCGGGTTTGGCTCCCGCGATCTTCGCGGCTTCCTTGGCTTCCTTGGCTTCGCGGGCCTCCTTGGCTTCGCTCGGACCGAAGGCCAGCTTGAGCAGCCATTTCTTGACGTCCTTGGCAAAGAGCTCGTGCCGCGGCTCCTTGCGCAGGTGAGCGGTCAGGCGGGCGACGGCTTCGTCGAGGCCGGTGTCGAACATGGCCTGCCCTTGGGCGGGGTCGACCTCGGGCCGCCGGCCGGCGCGGAACGAGTCCCGGACGCCGGCCACCGCACCGGCCGCGGCGGTGGTGAATTCCTGCCCCCCGGACCCCTTGAAGCCGAGGAACTGAGCCGTCTTCTCGATCACCTTGCCGCGGTACTCGGCGACCGAGATACGGTTGGCGCGTTCCCAGGTCTGGAGCTCCTCGATCTCGCGCCAGAGCTGATGCTGCTCGCGCACGTCCACCATCTTGAGGCCTGGGATCCCGGGCGTCAGCTCCGGTGCCGCCGCGGAGGCCTCCTTCGCCTCCGCCGGCGGCGCGGCCGGGGCGGGCTCCTCCGCGGCGCCGGCCCCGTACGCCGCGAGGAGGGCCGTCAACAGGTACGTCTCGAATCGCCTCATGGCAAGGTGCCTCCTTCTCCCGGGAGATGGCCGATCGTGCCCTCCTGGCCCGCCTCGGGCGCCATCCAGGCGAGGAGGCGGGCAATCTGGCGCGGATCGGCGAGCGACGGTGACGCGCCCCACCAACCCCTGGGCTCGTTGCCCATCTTCACCGTCCCGACGTGGTTGTTGAGGTCGGCGTCCAGCTCCGGGTCGCTCCAGGCGAACCCGAGGTCCTGGCGCAGCGCCTCCAGGTCCTCGGGGTTGCCGGTGAGGAACAGCCACCCCGGGCCGGTGCCGAACCGCTTCGCGTAGTCCGCCAGCACCGCCGGCGAGTCCCTCTCCGGCTCCAGTGTCAGCGAGTAGAACCAGACGTCTTTTCCCATCCGGTCACCGAGCAGCTTTTGAACCTTCACGAGGTTCTGGGTGACGCCCGGACATTTCCCCTTGCATTCGGCGTAAAAGAAGTTGATCAGGACGATCTTCCCCTTGAGGAGGTCGTCGTAGAACCGGACGGTCTTGCCTTCGTGGGTCCGCAGCACCACGTTCGGGAAGCGTTCCGCGAACGGGTTCGGACTGCCGGACAGGGCAGCTTCCGGCGCCTCGGCGGCGGCCGCCGGAGCCGGGGCCGCTGCCACGGCAGGGGCGGAGACGGCGGGATCGCCGTGCCCCATGCCGTGGTAGTGACTCTCGGCTGCCGGCGGCGCCGGAACGGCCGGGGCCGCCGCCGCCCCGCCCTGCGCGCGGGACCAGCCCGCGCCCAGGGTGGCGGCGACGACGACCACGGAACCGACCGCGGCGAGGGAAGCCTTCAGCTCAAGGCTCCGCCACGCATGGGACTGCATGGTTGACGACCTCCCAGAGAAGCATCATGGCATGGTCCTCGTGCACCGTGTTGTGGCAGTGCATGGGGTACTCGTTCAGCCAGTCGCGATGCCTCATGGTCACGGTGATGGCATCTCCGGGGCGCAGCAGCGCCACGTCCTTTCTCATCCGCTCGAAGTCGGGCGGCGTCGCGCCGTCTTTGACCTCGAACTGGTGCTCCTCCAGGTGGATGTGGATGGGGTGCTCCCAGTCGCGGGAGGCGTTGACGAGGGTCCACCGCTCGGCCGTGCCCTGCTGGACCTGGAAGCGGGGCAGGAAGTTGAACAACTGGCCGTTGACCACCCAGCCGCCGGATTGGTTGTCGAAGACGAAGGTGCGCTCGCAGGCGATCTCGCTGTTCGGGATGGTGGGCTTCTGGCGCATCACCGCCGGGATCCGGCTGGGATCGGCGACCGGTCCGGTCACCACGCGGAACTGCAGGACCTTCAAGGCGAAGTCGGAGGTCATGGGAAGGATGACGCCGGTGCGCCCCTTGCCGCTCGTCTGGTCGGCGATGTCCATCAGGTTGATGCGGTCGCCGTTCCGGAACTGGCTGAAGTCGATCACCACGTCGTAGCGCTCGGCGGATGAGATCGTCACGTTGTCGACGGTCAAGGGTTTGTTCAGCAGGTTGCCGTCGTTGCCGATGATCGTGAGGTTCGTCGCCGCCTGGTTGCTCTCGCACTCCCGCCCGTCGTGACCCACCGGACAGGTCTTGAAGGTGTAGATCCGGGACGGGCCGTTGTCCACGATGCGGAACCGGTACTTGCGCTGCTCGACGTTCATGTAGGGCATGACCGCGCCGTTGACGACCACCTGGTCGCCCAGGAAGCCGTCGAGGTTGAAGGGGTCGAACACGAGCTTGTGGGTGATGGGGTCGAACTTCTTGTCGGACACCGCCAGCACCACGTCGTGGTTGCCGCTCGGCAGGCGGAACGCCCCGGGACGGGAATCCGTCTCGTTGTTGGAGTCGAGCTGGTCGTAGGCCAGGAAGTTGCCGATCAGCCCCTTGTACGTGTTCTGCGCGGTGAAGTCGGCACGGTGGTCGTGGTACCACAGTTGCCCGAGCACCTCGCGCGGGTCGCCGCCCGCCGGAGCCATCGCGTAGTGGTGGTCCAGGTACCGGCCCCGGTCGTAGAACATAAAGGGGCCGCCGTCGCTCTCCGGCGCGGAGTGGAAGTTGTGGAGGTGGGTGGTGATCTGGGGGATGCCGAACCCGTCGTTGCCGGGGAATCCGGCCGGCAGGTTGTTGTGGATGCGCACCACGATCGGGCTGCCGTACTGCTCGCGGAACGTCGGCCCGGGGCTCCACGTCTGCCCGGCCTTGTTGCCGTAGCCCCAGATGGTCGAGGTCTGCTGCAGCTCCGGATGGTACAGGTGCTGGAAGGCCCGCGCGTACATCTCGTACAGCTTGACCGGCGGGAACTGGGCGAACTTCTGGAGGGCGCGGTCCGGCGGCCGGTTGGCGCCGGGCTCACCGGGATAGAGGTTGCAGCCGTCGTGGGGATCGCTGGCGGGCGGATTCTCCGCCTTGCAGTTGTCGTTGGGATCCACGGCCGGGACCAGCGACGACACCCGGACCACCTGATCGGCGTCGGGGGGCGTGGGAAGCTGCTGGACGAACGGCGTCAGGGCGAGCGTGGGAACATTGCACAGCTCGCCGGTTTGTCGCAGGCATTGGAAGTTCTCGAGGATGTCGTCGTCGACGGCCGGAAGGGCCACGGCATCAGCAGTCACCGACCCTCCACGGGGGTCGATGAGGAGCGGGCAGGCGACGTAGGGAGGCCCGTCCAAGGCCTCGTTCTTCGCCGTGAGCGGATCGTCTGGCCGGGCCGGATTGCCGAGGCTGTCCACATGGCGGCGGGAGCGCACCGTGACGCACACCTGGCCGCCCGGCTGCGGAGCCACGCCCGGGATGTCGTTCCGGGGATCGGGGTTCGGCAGCCCCGCCCCTAAGAAATTCTCGAAGGGGAGAACGGTCTCGTTGGCCCCCTGGCCGGCGATCACGTCGGGCCCGGATACGTCAGCAATCTCCCGTATGCGCGTGAGAATGGGAGTGCCGTCGGTGTCCCGGCCGTTGCGGGCCGCGAGCTCCGCCATCTTCGCCTGGCACTCCGGAGTGTTCACGTCCGGGCCGTCCCAGGTCACGAACATGAAGCGCCAGAGCTGCAGCGGGTTGAAGGTCAGATACCCGTTACCGGTGTCGAAGACGGGGGGCTGGCGCCGGTTGCACGCCGTATAGTCGAGGAGGTCGAAGCTGGTGCGGGCCCCGTTGCAGCCCGGCACCCGGCTGGCGTAGTCCCGGGCACGGGGGAAGAAGAACACGAAGGAGAAGTCGGCGCCGCCCTGGGCGTTCGGGTCGGTGAAGGCGCTCTCGAAAAAGAGCGCCGGGAAATCGGGGAGGAACAGCATCTCGCCCGCGGCGTTGAACCCCATGTCGTGGAGTCGGATGCGGGTGTTGTTGCGGAACCGGCTGTCCGGCGCCGTCCCAGAGGCGACGAAGGCGTCGCCCGGGCCGCGGTAGAAGGCGCCGAACCGGCTCGGGGCCGTGGCGCCTCTCTCCTGGTTGCGTATGTCCTGCGCGTTGACGCCGTTCGCGGCGTAGAAGGCGTCCGAGAACTGGAAGCCAGGCCCCCTCCCCACCTGCGAGCCGCTCTGCGTGAAATCCGCCTGGCCGGGTGCAAAGACGTCCCCACCGATCGTGTTTTGGGCGTGCGCGACGCCGCCCGCGGCCAATAGCCACGCCAGGCCGCAGGCGGCGAGCGGGGCCGCGCCCCGCCAACCGGACCTTCTCATTCTCATTTCGCACCTCCTCATGAGTTTGGCAGCGTACGACACGAAAAGCTGCAGCCTCTTCCGGAGGCCGCAGACGGACTGCATGAGGATCCAGGAGGCGGCGTTGCCCCTCTGCGGGTCATAGTCGACGGCGTGCTGCCAGACCACGCGACCTCCTGGTAGACTTCCTCGGCTTCCCCTTCGGACTACTACCTACTAAGGTGCTCTCATCCCACCAGATCGTGACAACGAAGATTCGATGGCGCGAAGGTGATCGGGCGCACTTCCTACCAGCCCTCCGAACCTGTCGGCTGGCCGCACGACGGCGACTACAGGCCGGCCGTGGCCACGACGAAGTCCTGGGCAAGCCCGTTTTCCACCGGCCCCCAGGAGCCGTAGTCGATCGGCTCGGGCTGCAGCCGGTTCCGGGTCAGGACCTCCAGCACGTAGTCCTCCCGGTAGGCGAGGAGCCCCTGGCGGTGCGGCCGGGTGGTGGTCACCTTGCCGTCCGGGAACACGAAGCACAGCGGGTCCTTCAGGGCGGGCAAGCGCTTCGTCGAGGTCGCGTTCAAAAGATAGAAGGAGGCCAGGAAGCGTCCGCCCGGCTTGAGCACCCGGGCGATCTCCGCCACGTAGTGCTCGAACACCTCCGGTTGCAGGTAGCGAAACAGGGAGTGGGCCACGACCGCGTCGAAGCAGTCCTCGGAGTAGGGGAACCTGAACCGGGTCGGCTCCAGGACGGCGTCTGGGCCGTAGACCTCGTTGGCGATCTCGGCGAGGTGTATGACGAAGCGCGGAAGAGCGGAGGCCAGGTGTTTCTGCGCCCACTTCACGTGCTCGTGGTAGGGGTCGAACCCCTGGTATTCCAGCCCCGGACCGATCTCGTCGAGCAGAGCGAAGGGGAGCCGGCCCCAGCCACAGCCGACGTCGAGGATCCGCCCCTTGGGTCCGAGCCCGAGACGGTCCCGGCACCAGACGGCGAGCGTCCTGCCCTCCTCGCCGACGACCGTCGTGGGCTCCTCCTGCGGGATCAGCGACTCGCCGACGGAGAACGCCGTCATCGGGATCTCCACCCGGGCCTCGACCGGGCGGTCCCCGAACGGCGCCAGGTCCAGCAGATCGACCTGCCCCGGGTAGATGATCGAGACGAGGACCGCGTTTCTGGGATGGTCGATGCGGAACCGGCTGAAGGTGAATTCGGCGATGTTGGAGGCGTAGATCCACAAGTTTTCGCGTCTCTTGAGCAGCGCCGCGAACTCCTCGCTCTCGATGCCCAGCACCCGGCACTCCAGGGGCACTTCGGTGAGCAGCCTCTTGGTCCGGTCGAAGTGTTCCAGGGAGTAGCCCCAGCTCACCTCGAGCGTGCGCGGGTAGGACGAGCCGCGCTCGCGCGACAGCTCGCCGCGCTGTTTGAGCGCCAGGTTCTCGCGAATCGTCGCCTCGGCCTCGTTCTCGACGTCGTAGTCCTGGTGGGTCAGCCGAGCGAGGAAGCTCTTCTTGTCCGAGCTCCCGGCCCAGACCCGGCGCACCAGGTTGAAGTAGGCGACGGCGTGCGGGTTGATGTCGAAGAACGTGATCTCGGTCGGTTGCCAGCAGGTCATCAGGTTCAGCCCGTAGAGGCCGCCCACGGCGCTGACGAAGTGGATGTTCTCGCGGCGGCGCGGCTCGACTTCGCGGTAAAATCTCTCGAAGACCCCGAATTCGCCGAAGGACCCGTCCTGGTAGCCGTCGTCGGTGCCGTAGAACACCCCGGCCGGATCGAAGAAGATGCCCTGGTTGAAAGCGGAAGGTGGTGCTGTCGTCGGTGCTGTCGTCGTCGTCATTGAGTGAGCTCCTTGCGCGGCCCCGCGGACCGCGAGAATCATCCTGGAAAGAGTGCGACCACCTCCATCATGACCCGTGCTCCGGCTGGCAGTGCCGCCGCCTGAAAGGCGGTGCGAGTCGGGTAGGGCGCCTCCCCGCGGTCGGGCAGCCACTGCGCGTACATCTGGTCGACGGCTTTGAAGTCCGAGAGGTCGGTGAGGATCAGCTTGACCTGGACGATACCCTCCCGGGAGCAGCCCGACGCGGAAAGGAGCTTGTCGACGTTCTCCAGCATGGTCCGCGTCTGGCCTGCGAGATCCTCGGCGAGCTTGCCGGTCTCATGAGAGAAGCCTGTCTGAGCGGTCAGGAACAAGAAGTCCCCGGCGCGAATCGCCGGGGTGTAGGTCCCGGTGCCAGGGGGTACGGCAGTGGCGGCAATTTTTCGTTGCTTGCTCATGTCGACGATCCTCAAGCGTGGACCGGCTCAACCGTGAACCGTCATCGGCGCGTGAGAGTGCACGACCTCGTGCCGCCGGTTCCAATCGAGCAGCGGCCAGGGATCCACGTCGATGTCGCGCTGGGCCCCCAGCAACTGGCGGGCGACCGGATCCGCCCCGTCGAGATACCTGGGATCGACCGGATCGAGGTAGACCTCCGGCCTCATCCAGCGGTAGGCGTAGCCGTAGAAGACCTTCTTCGACAGCCGCCCGCTGCGGTTGGGGGTCGCAGTGTGGTAGGTGCGGTTCTCGAACAGCAGGGCGTCCCCCGCGGCCAGGGCGAGGTCGCACACCTCGTAGTCCGGCGGATCGACGGCCCCCTGCGGAACGGAGAGGGGAGAGCAGCGGCAATGACTGCCGCGCGCCATCTGGGTGAAACCGGAGCCGGGCGGCTCGAAGTCGGTCAGGCAGTAGGCGATCTTGATCCCCACCCGCGGCAGGTGGTCGTGCCCCAGGTCGGGGGCGACGCGCATGTCGCGGTGCCAGCCGCGCCGGAACGGCGGCAGGTCGGGAGCCTCGGGCTGCTTGCAGACCAACGAAGTGGAGTGCAAGTGGATGTTCGGACCGAGCAGTTGCACGATCAGCGAAGCGGTCGGATTCGAGACCAACCTCAAGAACGCCGGCTCCCGGAGCAGACCCGGACGCAGGTCGAGGTCGTTGTACCACGGCTTGTTGTGGACCGGCGGTTGGGCCAGAAACTCCGCGGCCAGACGGTCGGTTGCTGCGTTGAGCTCGCGGACCTGGTTGGCATCGAGAGCGTTGCGAACCACCAGGAAACCGTCTGCCTCGAAGGATTGCCGCGCTTCAGGGGTGAGCTTCTCGAATTTCACGTCTGTGCTCCTCTCCGAAAAAAGGGTTCTCAAGTCTCCGCAACCACAGCTCATCCCCGAAAGCTCAGTCCGGAATGAGCGCGATCACCTCCATCATCACCTTGGCTCCGCCCGGCAGTGCCGCGGCCTGAAAGGGGGTTCGAGTCGGGTAGGGCGACTTGTCGCGGTCGGGCAGCCACTGCGCGTAGATCTGGTCGACGGCTTTGAAGTCCCCGATGTCGGCGAGGCCCAGCGTGACTCTGACGATGTCCTCCCGGGAACAGCCCGAGGCCGACAACACCGCGTCGATGTTCGCCAGCATGCGCCGGGTCTGGCCTTCGACGTCCTCGGCGAGCTCGCCGGTGTCGTAGGACCGGCCGGTCTGAGCGGTCAGGAACACGAAGTCCCCGGCGCGCAGCGCCTGGGCGTAGGTCCCCATAGCAGGGAGTGCGTTGGTGAAGATGTCGAATTTCTTGCTCATGTCGGCTGTGTTGGCTCCATACGTTCGGGTGGCGGAGTTCAAATCGCGGGCGCCAGCAGACAGTCGTCCGGCAGCGCCTCGAGCGGCGTGAAGTCGGTGTCGCAGTAAAACACGTCCCGGTGACGGTTGATCTCCTGGTTCTCGACCGAGTTGTAGAGGAAGTAGTAGATCCACCGCGACCAGGGCGACGCGTTCTGCGTCGAACCGTGGACGGTGAGACAGTCGAGGAACAAGACCGACCCGGGCGGCCCGATGAGGGGCACGATCCCCCCTTCCTCGACCATGTCCCGGATCGTGTCGTTGTCGATCTCCATGCGGTCGGGAACGGGCACATGGCCGCGCTTCTGGGAGCCCGGGATGAGCATCAGCGGAGCGTTGCAGGCGTTGATGTCGTCGAGGAACACGCCGGCCAGCAAGGCGTGGGGCTTCTTCATCCCGTCAAAGCGGTGCCATTGATTGAAGTCCTGGTGCCAGCCCCAGCCGCCGCCGAACCCCATCTTGGGGTTGAACCGGGACTGGAACACGTGAACCCTGCTGCCGAGCAACTGCTCGGAGGGGGTCAGGAGCCGCGGATGAAGCGACAGCCGGCGGAACGTGTCCTGGAAGAAGTGGGCGCCGAAGACCAGCCTCACCGCCCGCTTGTCGGACTCCTCGCGCAGCACCTCGGGGCCTTCGTGGGACAACAGGTCTGGAACAGCCCGACGCAGGACGTCCGTCTCCTCAGGAGAGAAGAGCGCGGGAAAAAAGAGATATCCCTGCGCGCGGAACTGGTCGATCTCGGTCTGGCTGAGCTGCATGACGGTTCTCCTTTCAACAACCCTTTGCCTGCGCAGCCTGCGCAACGCCGAGCCCGTCGAGCCGATGGCGGATCAGGTCTTGAATCCGCAGCGCGCAATCGACGAACTCCGCGGGATCCTGACCGTGAGGATCGCCGATGTCCGCCTCGGGGTGCAGACGGTAGGATTTCGGCTGCGCCGCCGGAAACAGAGCTGCCAACTCTCGCCGCTGCTCCTCGGTCATACAGAAGATGGCCTCGGCTCTCTGGGCCAGGTGATGGGTCAGGTTGCGAGATCGGTGCTCGAGGACCGGCAGGCCGATCTCTGCCAACGCCTGCTGCGCCTCCACGGCGAGGGGCTCCCCCGGCCGCGCAGTCAAGCCGGCGCTGACCGCCTTGACGCCGAGCCGGTCCAGGGATGCGAGCGACACGCCGAAGCGGTCAGCGATCTCGGCGTTGCAGATCGCCTGGGCCATGGGAGAGCGGGTGGTGTTGCCGTGGCAGACGAAGACGAACAGCCGCTTCAGCGCATCGAGAGGGACCGGACACACCAGGTGGCACGCGTGCGTGCTGATCATCATCCAGACGTCCGCGGCGACGTCCAGGCCACCGGACTCGGTGCGCAGCGGGTCCAGATGAACGCGAAATTCGGCGCCGCCGCCGACGCGAGCCACCACCGCCGGGCCCGTGCGCTCGAGCTGCCTGATTCTTCCGGGGATCACGTTACAGGAGCTGAGGATCGCCGGCGGCGAAGCCGAGACGAGGATCTCTCCGGCGCGAATCCCCAGGCACACTTCCGAGCCGACGGCAGCCTCGGTCAACGGCGCCCGCAGCAGGATGGGAGTCCCGGTGAGCTGGCAGACCATGGTGCCTTCCTGCGGCAGCAGCTCGCGCACGGTCGCATCGAAGAGATTCTCGAATCCTGCCGGCTGCGCGAGCGCCGCGCGCGGCGGAGCGGGCACCACGTCCAACGGCAGCCCTTCCGCCACGATCCTGCCCTGCTCCACGGCAATGGCCCGGTCCCCCATGGCCAGCAGCTCGCCGTAGTCATGGGTGACGTAGAGGATGGGGATGCGGCGCCGATGGTTCCACCGCTGCAGGTCTTCGATGATGCGGACCTTCGTACGCTGGTCGAGAGAGGACAAGGGCTCGTCCAGGAGCAGGACCGCGGGCTCGGTGACCAGGGAGCGCGCCAGGGCGACCCGCTGCTGCTCGCCCCCGGAGATCTCCCGGGGTGACCGGCCCCAGAGGTGGGCGATCTGAAAGGCCTCCAGGATCTCGCGCATCCGTTGCCGTCGTTCCTGCACGTCCAGACGGCGGAGCCCATACATGACGTTGTCCTGGACCGAGAGGTGGGGGAAGAGCGCCAGGTCCTGGAACACGAAGGCGACGCTGCGTCGCGCCGGCTCGAGCTTGACCCCCTGGCTCGCATCGAAGAGCACCCGATCGCCGACCGCGATGCGGCCTTCTTCCGGATCGCCGAGGCCCGCGATGCAGCGCAGGATGGTCGTCTTGCCGGCGCCGGAAGTGCCCACGATCACCGTCACGCCGGAGGCGGCAGCGAACGCGGCCTCGAGCTCGAAGCGGGAGAGCCGTTTGCGGACCCGGACGTGCAGCACGCCGGCCGCCTCGAGCCCGTGGCGCGGCGGCGGCGAGGCGCTCATGCCGCCTTCCTCCGCGCCCCCCCGGGCACCGCGACGAGGCTTTCGGCCACGGCGAGGCGGCCGAGCAGCCGCGAGATCGTCACCGCGACCGCGGCCAGCGCCACCAGGAGAACGGCCACCGGCAGGGCTCCCGTCAGGCCGTTGGCTTCGAAGCTCACCCACAGGTAGACCGGCAGGGTGTGGGGGTTGTAGGCGACGATCATGGTGGCGCCGAACTCGCCGAGCGCGCGAATCCACGCCAGCGTGATGCCCGCCGCGATGCCGGGCCAGGCGAGCGGCAGCGAGATGCGCCGGAAGATGTGCCACTGGGAATCGCCCAGCATCGCCGCCGCCATCTCCAGCTTGGGATCGACGCCGGTGAAAGCCACCAGCGAAGAGACGATGACGAAAGGCGAAGAGACGTAGAGCTGGGCGAGGACGATTCCCGCCGCATTGCTGGTGAGCGCGACGTCCCAGGCCGCCAGCGGACCGCCGACCGTGCCGTAAGGGCCGAACGTCAGCAGCAGCAGGATTCCTCCCGCTAGGCCCGGCACCACCATGGGCAGGAAGACGAGGCCGATCAGCAGCGGCTTGAAGGGGATGCGGGCGTGCGCGAGCACATAGCCGAGCGGCACGCCGAACAGCGTCATGATCGCGACCGTCGTCGCGGAGGTCAGAATGGAAATGCGCAGCGCCTCCCCGGCCCTGGGGTCGCGCAAGGAGGCGATCCAGCGCGGCCAGTCGGCGTGAAGCAGCAGGTTGGCGATCGGCAGCACGAGGTCGAGCAGGAGCAGGGCGCCGATGGCGCCGAAGATCAGCAGCGTCGGCCTGGGCCGTTGCTTCATGGCTTGTAGGTCCCCGCGCAAAGGCCGCGCAGATCCGCGGGCACCTGCGTGCGGTCTCCTCCCACCCCGTGCTCGACGATCCCGAATCCGAACCTCTGCAGCAGAGCGGGCGAGGAGAGCAGGAAGCGCACGAACGCCTGGGCCGCAGCCTGCTCCTTCACCGCCTTGGGGATCGTGATGGTGAAGAGGATCGGGGCACCGCTGACGCGCTCGCCGCTCGGGGGCGTATAGGTGGCCTGGGCGTAGAGACCGGCAAAGCGGGAGTCGCTCAGATTGATATCCGGCGGGAAGCTGACGAAGGGCAGCTTGTAGGCCACGATCTCGTGCTTGTAGAAGATCCCGGCGTCGAACTGTCCGGATTCGACCCTGGCCAACAGGGAGACCTCCGGCAGCACCTGAGCGGGGTTCAGGGCATCTCCCAGCAGACGGGGAATCTCGGGCCGGCGGTAGTGCTTCCCGGCCAGGTCGAAGAGGAAGAGGGTGCGGTAGCCCTTCGGGTCGATGGTGGGGTCGCCTCTCCCGAAGCGCACGCCGGGCTTCGCCAGGACCTCGTACCATGGCGTCTTGCAGGCCGCTGCCGCGGCGAAGTCGGCGGCGAAACGGCTCTTGGGGTTGTAGGCGAGCACGAGCTGCGAAGAAGCGAAGGTCGCGAACCAGGTCACGAGGTTCCCGTTCTTGCTCCCCATGAGCACGTTCTCGTTGACCGCTGGATCGGCGCTGATGAAGACGTCCGGGCTCCGCAGGCGATCGTGGATGAGGCGAGCGGCGCCGAGCGACCCATGCGCCTCGCCCTTGTAGGCGATGCCGGTCGCCTTGGAGAAGGCGGGTCCCACGCCGTTCTCCATGACCGTGGCGAGAGATCCCGCATATAGCACCGAGACCGAGCGGTTCTGAGGCGGCTCGGCGACAGCGGAAGGAAGCATCGAGGCGGCGAGGAGGACCAGCCAAGGCGCGGCTCGCCCGGCCATTGCCGGCTTCATGCGATGTGTCCTCCGGATGGTGACGGGGGGAAGAAGGCGTCGTGCAGACAGGTGAGGGCCGCGATGTGCTCGCCGGAGTCGACGTCGAAGCTCACTCCCGCGGTGCCCGAGAAGCGGGGCGTCAGCGGACCGCGGATCTGCGAGCGGGCCAGGGACTCGCGCATCTGCCCGACGAGGGCCGTGGCGGCAGCGATACCCTCGCCCACGGCCGCGACCCGAGGCGGTTCGTTCTGTGCCACCAGCACGGTCACGCCCGCGGGGCTGCGGCGCTGCTGGACGAGGCGCGTGCACCGGCCTCCGAGGCCCTCGGGCAGCCCGATCTCCACCCGGATCGGCCGGTTGCGGAGCACTTCGAGACACGTGCTGTGAACCAGCGGACAGCCGTAGCCGCCGAGCATCTCCGCCTCGTTGAAAGACAGCTCGGGGACCGGGCGGGCGCCAGCGATGATCTTCGGGTCGCTGCTCATACACCCGGGCACGTCCTTCCACAGCTCCAGGGTCTCGGCCGCGAGGCAAGCCGCCGCGGCGCTGGCGGTGTCGTCGCTGCCGCCCCGGCCGAAGAGCACCATCCGCCCCGCGGAGGCGAGGCCGTAAAAGCCGGTGAGCACCAGTACCCTCCGGCACAGCTCCAGCCGGATCTCGCGGAACCCCGCGGCGCTGGCTGCGAGATCACAGGCCCCGTTGCGGGCCGGGCCACAGGCGCGCAGGCCGAGGTCCTCGGCAGTGATGGCGCGGGCGTCGGCCCCGGCGCAGCGGATCGCCGCCGCCATCAGGTGGGCGGCGAGGCGCTCGCCCGAGCTCATGAGCCGTGTGTAGGTCCACTCGGGGAACTCTCTGCAGCGGCGGATCCGGTCGACCCGAGCCGTGACGTCGGCCAGGAGGGCGTGGATCGCTGCGCCGACAAGGGCAGACTGAGAGCCGCCGCCGATCCATTGGGCGACCGCCTCGTGCTGTTGGCGCAGCTTCTCGACAGCGCGGCCGCAGGCACCGTTGGTCGACGGATCCGCCGCCAGCCAGGCCAGACGATCGAGCTGGTCGGTGACGCCCCAGAGCGCCGAGACCACCACCAGCATCGACTCGCCCTCGCGGCGCCGGCGGGCGACGAAAGCCGCCGCGCGTTCGAGGTCAAGAGCGCTGCGCAGCAGGCTCCCGCCGACCTTGACCACCGTCACCGGGAAAGCGCACGAGTCCGTGTTTTGCGAAGCCAATTTTTCTCCGCTCCACAACTCACCTTGGAACTGCCCCACACCCGGCAGCACCCAAAACTTAGAGGCTGAGAGGGTACGTTATTACGACTGATAATGCAACCCCATATTCGTATGGGAGGATCTACTTCCCAAGGAAGGATCCGGTCAGGCCGATTACCAGGTCGAGCCCGGCGCGCTGCGAGATCATGAGCCGCACCCAGGTCCAGGCCCACTCGACGGTAGCGAGCCCCCAGAAGAGCGACAGGGCGACGCACGACCCTGCTCCAGCACCCGCTGGCGCTGGCGGCGGCCAAGCTGGTCGAGTCCCTGGGCGGCACCGTGGCCGGCTTCGGTTTCCTCGTCGAGCTGACCTTCCTCCCTGGCCGCCAGAAGCTCAAGGACTACGAGGTGCAGTCGCTGATCCAGTACTGAACGGGAGCAACGGGGAAAAGTTAGGTGGTGCGGCTGGGAGGACTCGAACCCCCGACCAAGAGTTTAGGAAACTCCTGCTCTTTCCACCTGAGCTACAGCCGCAGGTCGGGGGATTATACTCTAGGGGCCTCAGCGCATTTCTCTTCAGTTACTTGCTCTCAACCTTCGTGTTGATGCCTCGGGCGAAGCGCCAGATCTGGTCGGCTCCCCGGTGAAGGACGGAGACCGCCCAGCCTTTGACGCTTCTCGGCTCACCGCCCGCGATTGGCGTCGCGGTGAGCTCGTCCCTGGCCCAGAGGAACGCCCAGTCTCCCGACACGACGATCTCCTGGACTTCAAATAGGGGCTCAATCCGGAACCGCGAGAAGCCCGCGAGCAGCGGTGACAGGCTCGCGCGCCCCTGGATCGGTGGAAATCCGGGCGCCAGGAAGACGCAGTCCTCGGTGACCCGCTCGAGGAGAGCCGCATGATTGCCGGCTCGCGTCAACGCATCCCACTCTTCCACCAGGGCGAGGATCGCCGCGATGTCCTCCTGCGGACCGCTGTAGGTCGGTTCTTCCGTACTCATGGTGGGAGATGATAGTCGTCGGTCTTGGGAAAGGACATGCCCGATGGGAAACCGGACCGGGCAGACCTGAGATCGGGCGTGCACGTCGCCTCATCGGTCATGACCAACGTGGCACAAGGCGTGACCGATGCGACAAAGTGCGTGACCGACGCTCCATCCGTCATGACCGACGTACCACAGGGCGTGACCGATGCCTCATCGGTCGTGACCGACGCGACAAAGCACGTGACCGATGCTCCATCGGTCATGACCGACGTGGCACAGGGCGTGACCGACGCGCGGTAGTGTCCTAATTGAGTGTTGGCGCCGCGGGACCCCTCTAACGCCTTGATTCCGCTATAGCTTACTCCCCCGAAGGGGGGAGCGTTCCCCTCAGTCCAAGCAAGCGGCCCGGCGGGGTGCTTCCACACTTCCGCCGGAC
>DATIOS010000560.1:0-5337 GCA_035472915.1 Thermoanaerobaculia bacterium | reverse complement strand
GAGCCGGGCGTCTTCATGAGCTTCGAGGAGGGAGTCGAGGAGCTCACCCAGAACGTCCGCTCGCTGGGGTTCGACCTCGACGATCTGGCGGCGAGGAACCTGCTCGGAATCGACTACGTCCACGTCGAGCGTAGCGAGATCGAGGAGACGGGCGAGTACGATCTCGACGGGCTGTTCATTCGCCTCGGCTACGCGATCGACTCCATCGGTGCCCGGCGCGTGGTCCTGGACACCCTCGAAGCGCTCTTCAGCACCTTGACCAACACCGGCATTTTGCGCGCCGAGCTGCGCCGGCTGTTCCGCTGGCTCAAGGATAAGGGCGTCACCGCCGTCATCACCGGTGAACGGGGCGACGGGGCGCTGACCCGCTACGGCCTGGAGGAGTACATTTCCGACTGCGTCATCCTGCTCGACCACCGGGTGAACGAGCAGCTCGCCATCCGGCGCCTGCGTGTCGTCAAGTACCGCGGCAGCCTGCACGGCACCAATGAATATCCATTTATCATCGACGAGCGGGGCATCGAGGTGCTGCCCATCACCTCCCTTGGGCTGGACCACGAGGTGTCGACCGAGCGGGTCTCGACCGGAGTCCCGGCGCTCGACGGCATGCTCGGCGGCCAGGGCTACTTCCGGGGCAGCAGCGTTCTGATCTCGGGCGGAGCGGGCACAGGCAAGTCCAGCCTGGCGGCCCACTTCGTCGCGGCAGCCTGCGGACGGGGCGAACGTAGCATGTACCTGGCGTTCGAGGAGTCGTCTCGGCAGATCGTCCGCAACATGCGGTCGCTCGGCCTCGATCTCGAGCCCTGGGCACAACAAGGACTGCTGAGATTCCACGCCGCGCGTCCCACGCTGCACGGGTTGGAGAGACATCTGGTGCTGATCCACAAGGCGATCCGCGAGTTTCAGCCGCAGATCGTGGTCCTCGACCCGGTCACCAACTTCCTTTCCGTCGGCAGCGGAGAGGACGTGAAGTCGATGCTGATGCGCCTGATCGACTTCCTCAAGATGCAGAGGATCACCCTGCTGCTCACCAGCCTTTCCCAAGGCTCTGAGGCCGAGTCGACCGACGTCGGCATTTCGTCCTTGATCGATACCTGGATGTTGGTCCGCCAGATCGAGATCGGCGGCGAACGCAACCGGGGGCTTTACGTGCTCAAGTCGCGCGGCATGGCGCACTCCAACCAGGTGCGCGAGCTCATACTCTCCGATCGTGGAATCGATCTGATCGAGTTTCAGTCGCATGCTGCTCCCGCGACCGACCGACGGCGCAGACCGGAGCCGGGAGAGTAACGATGGACGCCAGCGTCGAAGAGCCCGAGGTCTGCGAGCTGCGGCTTTACGTCGCCGGCCAGACGCCGAAGTCGGTAACCGCCTTGGCCAATCTGACGAAGCTTTGCGAGGACCATCTCGCGGGCAGGTACCACTTCGAGGTGATCGATCTCCTGGAGCATCCGCAACTGGCGCGCGGCGACCAGATCCTGGCGATCCCCACCCTGGTGCGGCGCCTGCCGGCGCCGGTCCGCAAGATCATCGGCGACTTGTCGAATACCGATCGCGTCCTGATGGGCCTGGATCTGCGTCCGCGGAGCTGAGGCCGTGGGAGCGCCGCACTCATGAGCTTCGCCGGACGGACGCAGGAACAGCTCGTCGAGGAGGTCGCCGAGCTTCGGGAACGCCTCCGTGACGCCGAAGAGACCCTGCGCGCCATCCGGGAGGGCGAGGCGGATGCCTTGGTCATCACCGAGGGCCAGCAGGACGAGAAGGTCTATGCGCTGAAGAGCATCCGCGCCGAGGAGAACCTGCGTCTCCTCGCGGACGCGGGTGCGATGCCCACCGAAGCGCTCGACCTCGCGGCGACCCTGCAGCGCGCTGCCCGCCTGGCCGTCTCCGGCTTCGCCGACTGGTGCGTGATCGACCTGGCTGCGGAGGAGGGGAGAATCGAACGGGTGGTCGCCGCCCACGCCGATCCCGGCCGCCAGGTCCTGATCGAGGAATTGAAACGCTTTCCGCCACGGGGCGACGAGCCGCACGGACCGGCGCTCGTCCTGCGCACCGGCCGGTCGCAGCGGCTGGCGCAGTGGAGAGCGGAATGCCTCGAAACCGTCGGCCAGGACCCCGAGCACCGGCGGACCTTCGCGGCCCTCGAGCCTCGCTCGTCGCTGCAGGTGCCGCTGGCGGCGCGCGGCCGCATCCTCGGAGTGTGGAGCTTCTACTCCTCCTCATCCCGGCGGTCTTACGACGAGAGCGATCAGGAGCTTGCCGAAGAGCTCGGCCGGCGGGCCGCGCTGGCCATCGACAACGCCCGGCTTTATGGCGCTGCCCAGGCGGCGAACCTGGCCAAGGACAGGTTCCTCGCCACTTTGAGCCATGAGCTGCGCACGCCGCTGACCCCGGTGCTGGCGGTGATCTCCAGCCTGGAGGGCGACGACCGGCTGGAGGTCAAGGTTCGAGAGAGCCTCGCCATGGTCCGCCGCAACGTGGAGCTCGAAGCCCGGCTCATCGACGACCTCTTGGACCTCACCCGCATCGCCCGCGGCAAGCTGGAGCTGAGTCGCCGGCAAACGAATCTCCGGCGGCTCGTCGAGCAGGCCGTCGAGACCTGCTGCGGCCAGGACATGGCCTCCGGCCGGCTGACCCTCGTCCAGGACCTGGCCGCCGCGGAGCCAACCGTGTGGGCCGACGCACCTCGTCTTTCTCAGGTCTTTTGCAACCTCCTCAACAACGCTGTCAAGTTCACGCCGGATGGGGGAACGATCACGGTCCGGTCGCAATTCGACGCGCCTTCGCTGCAGGCTTCGGCGGGCTCAGAGCAGGGCGAGATCGTCGTCGAGATTTCCGACACCGGCGTCGGAATTCGGCCGGGTGCGCTGAGCCAAATCTTCAACGCCTTCGAGCAGGGCGACCAGGGCGGCAACCGCCGTTTCGGTGGCCTCGGCCTGGGCTTGGCAATCAGCAAAGCGATCGTCGAGCTTCACGGGGGCCGGCTCAGCGCCGAGAGCGAGGGAATCGGCCGCGGAGCCACCTTCACCGTCCGCCTGCCGGTCGGCAGGCGGCGCCAGGAGGCGGCGAAAGTCATCGGGGCTGAGCGGCGCGGCGCTCCGAGGGCGGACGCCGGCGGTCCCCTCCACATCCTGCTGGCGGAGGATCACGCCGATACGGCGGAGGCCTTGGCCGCTCTTCTCGAAGGTCTCGGGCACCGGATCACGATAGCCGGGACCGTGGCGGGAGCCTTAGAGGCCGCGGCGGCAACGGACACTCCTATCGAGCTCGTGATCAGCGACCTGGGGCTGCCGGACGGCAGCGGCCTCGACCTGATGCGGGAGCTCTCCCGCCGCTACCGGCTGCCGGGCATCGCCCTCAGCGGCTACGGCATGGAGGAGGACATCGAAAAGAGCCGCCAAGCCGGCTTTGCCCGCCACCTCACGAAGCCGGTCACCCTGGACCTCCTCAAAGACGTCATCGACCAGGTGCGCGAGAGGGACTGAGTCCCCTTAGGCGTTAACTTTGCTGCGATTGCCCCCACCCAAGACCCTCACCCCTGCCCCTCTCCCGCCCCCTCCCAACCCTCCACGCCGGGAGAGGGGAACTCGGTTGGAGCTGCCTCGCAGGTCTCCCTCTTCTCTCGGTGTGGGGGGTGGGAGGGGGCGGGAGAAGAGGGTTGGGGTGATGAGGGTCTTGGGCGGGGGGGCCCTCGCCGCCTCACCTACCCGCCGGCGTCACCACGTAGTCCGCAAACTCGCTGATGCTGTCGGTTTTCGACCAGACGCCCACTTTTCCGGCGACCGGCGCGGCGAGCGTGTAGTCGAGGAGGTGCTCGCCGTCGAGCCAGCCTTCGAGCTGGGTGCCGTGGACGGCGATCTTGATGGTATGCCACTCCTTGTAGGGAATGTGGACGTCCTTGACGCCTTTCTTGACGAAGCTGCGCTTTCCCTTGTCGAAGGTCCAGAGCACCAGGTTGTCCTCTTTGCCATTGAAGCGGACGGCGAGATAGTCGCCGTTCGGCTTGAGGTTGAAAAGGATGCCGGCGCACTGGTCGAGCCCGCCGCCAAGGATCTGGAAGCGCACCGCGATCTCACCGTCGTGGAAGTCGTCGACGTCCTGGGCCACGGCGTAGGGGAAGTAGGCGAAGGCCTTGACGTTGTCGATGAACTCCTCGTGGCGCGAGCCATAGATCGTGCGCGCCTTGTCCGCCAGACCGCCGGCCGGCTGCCCGCGCTTCCACTGCCGTCCGTCAACCAACAAAACCTTTTTTTCGTGATCGGCCACGATCGACCAGTCGCCGACCACAGCTAGAAATTTCGAGGGTTCGCCGCCCTCTTTCTCGTTCGCGAGGTCGACGTGAATGGCTGCGGGCGCTTTCGCAGTGGGTGCGGCTGGTGCAGCGGGCGCGACCGGTTTCGTTTGGGCCGCCAGCGGAGCGATGGCGGCGAAGAAGGTCAGAACGGCGGGGGCGATCAAGCGAGGTCCTTGCATGACGATCTCCAACGGCCGCGCGAAGCGGCGAAAGCCAGGCCGACGCCAATCGGCCAGGCGATGTAGAACAAGATTGCCGCGCCGCGAGGCGATGCGGCCAGCGGATAGCCGGAGTAGGAGGGTCCGGCTGCGGCGGCCGGGGCCGCGATGCCGGCGAGCTCGTAGAGCTTGGCGAGGACGATGGGCTCGGTGGTCGACCGCAGCAGGGCTCGCCGGGAGCCCACGGTGTACCAGATCTCGCCGTAGTGGCTCTGCGCGGACTCGAACAGGCCCGAGCGGCTCTGCGCCGCGTAGCTCACCGCGAAATCCGGCAGCACCCGGCGCAGCTTGGCGAGCACGTTGGTCTCGAGGTCCGTCCGCTTGGGATCCTCCGCCGAGAGGTGGACGGTGACGCGGACCGGCTGCCGGAGCGCTCGCAGGGCCGCTTCATCCGCCCGTGGGAACGAGCTCCGGCGATCCTCGGAGAGATCCCAACCTTGCCGCCACGACGAGGCGAGGGCCGCGCCGCCAATCGCAAGAAGGATCAGGACGCCTGAGCGAACGGCACGCGGCGGGATGGAACGGAAGGGGTCGATCCAAGCGCCCGCGAAAGCGAATCCGGCGAGGCTCGCGAGGGCTACGACGGTGACGACCGCCAGCCGTAGCTCGCCGCGCTCGAAGGTGCGCAACGCGGCCTCGGGTGTGAAGGGCGCGAGCCGCGCTAGGAGCCCCTCCCGGCCTTCCGCGACGAAGGCGAGCGCCCAGGTGCCCACCGTGAAACCGAGGGTGACGATGGCGGCGCTGGCGCTGCTGCGGCAGACCGCGGCGGCGGCCACGGCCACGGCCACGGTCAGCAGGGCGTGCAGCAGGTGGCCGAGCACGACG
>DATIOS010000559.1:0-3205 GCA_035472915.1 Thermoanaerobaculia bacterium | reverse complement strand
GTCGCCGTATTGGGAGGAATCTGGGAGATCGTGTTCTGCAGGCCAGCAGAGCTCGCCGGGGCGGTCAGCCGCGGCGCGATGCTGCGGCCGCCAGTTCCGTCCGGGAGCTGACGTTCAGCTTGGCGAAGACGTGCGAGAGGTGGGTCTTTACCGTGCCCGCACCGATGAACAGACGCCTTCCGATCTCAGGGTTCGTGAAGCCCTGTGCGGCCAGCTCAACCACCTGCAGTTCGGTCGGAGTCAGGCTGTCCCATCCGGTGGCGGGCCGCTTGCGGCTCCCTCTTGCCCGGCGGGCGTAGGCGACAGCTTGTACCGCTGTGAGTCCCGATCCTTCGGCCCACACCTCTGCCCACTCAGGGCCTAGCTCCTGCTTTCCGAGCCGTACGTCCTCATCAAAGCGCGCTTGATCACCCGGCAGCCGCGCTTGGCCGGTCTCGGTGCGGAGCGTCTCACCTGCGGCGAGGAGGCGTCCTCCCACAGCGAGCTGCCCATCCCCGATCAGCAGACCTCCGAGGGTCTCGAGCGCCAGCGGCACGCCAAGCAGGTTCTCTCTATCGGCGAGGTAACCGAGGAAGTGGTGCAGCAGGTCGCACGCCGCCGGATCACCGAGCTGGCGCGCCGCCACCCCGCGCACCATCCGCGCTGCGGAACGGTACCAGCCAGTGGGCGCGGCCTCCTCGCTGAGGGCCGCAAGCCGAACCGCTTCCGCGGAGCGGCCGGCTTCGAGGGCCGCCCGAGCGGCCTGCTCCATCAGGTGCGAGCCGTCGATGAGATCGCCTGCGTCAATTAGCGCGACCGCGGTGGGCTCGAGCTCTGCCGCCACCCCGGCCGGGTCCTCGAGCAGACGGGCTCGCGCCGAGAAGGTGGGGATCAGCGCCTCGCCCAAGCCGCCCCATTCGTGACGTACCCGCAGGAGCGTCTCCATTTCAGCGGCCATCGCCTGCGGGCGGCCGACCGAGACGAGAATGCTGCACAGGATGGCGCAGGCCCACACCTCCAGAGTGGGGTCGCCTACGGTCCGGGCTATCTCGATCGCCGTTCGGATCTCCACCTCGGCGGCCGGCATCTGGCCTCGCGACGCGGCCACCCAGGCCATTCCACCGTGGTGCCAACCCCGCTGGAACTGGTTCCCCCTGCGATCGCAGATGGGGAATGCTTCCTCGAGGAACGGTGCGGCGAGGCGGTGGTCACCCTCGGCGAGGTGGGTGTAGGCGACGAGCTGCAGCGCGTCGGCCAGGCACCACTCATCCTGGGCGGTGCGAGCCAGCTCCGCGGCTTGTACGAGGTACTGCCGTGCCAGGACCGGGTCGGCCGGGTACAAGCCGGCTCCCATGGTGTGCAGGCAGCGCGCCGCGGTGGAGGAATCGCCAGCCGCATTCGCCTCGGCCAGACCGATTTGCGCGCGCTCGTAGGCCCCGACCGCGTCGCCTCCATAGAAGCGGACGTAGGCGCAGCCCCAGCGAGCTCGTGCCACGGCCTGACCGCCCGTTGCTCCGGGCCTCTCAACCAGTCGTGACTCCCAATCCGCCGCCTCGCGGTAGTGCCCGTGCTGGGCCCAGAAGAAGGCCAGTGACCCCACGATCTCCAGGACCCGGTCATGCCGGCCGGTAACCGCCGCCCGACCCAGCGCCGCACGGAGGTTGGCGTGCTCCGTCTCCAGTTCGTCCAGCGCGGCTGGGTGGGCGTCGGTCGCCTCGCTCTCCAGCGTCCTTGCCAGGTTGCCAGCCCAAGCCAGGTGGCGGTCCTGCAACTCCTCTGTCTCACCCGCGTCGGCCAGCCGGTCGAGTGCGTACTGGCGGATCGTCTCGAGCAGCCGGTAGCGCCCTGGACCGTCCCGGTGGACCAGCGACTTGTCGACCAGGCGGGCCAGCACATCGACAGCGGAGCGGTCGGGTACCGGATCGAAGGCGGCAACCACGTCCGCGGCGTCCAGAGTGAAGCCGCCGGCGAAGATGCCGAGACGGCGGAACAGCACCCTTTCCTCCGGTCCCAGAAGCTCATAGGACCAGTCCACGGAAGCCAGGAGTGTCTTCTGCCGTGGCACCACGCCCCGGCGGTGGGCGGCGAGGAGCCGGAAACGGTCGTCGAGGGCGGCTGCGATGCGCTCCGGCGTTAGGCTCCGTACCCGGGCCGCCGCGAGCTCGAGAGCCAGCGGAATGCCGTCCAGGCGCTGGCAGATCTGGGCCACCGCCGGGGCGTTCTCGTTGGATACGCGGAAGTCCGGATCGGCCTGCACCGCCCGCTCGATGAACAACCTGACGGCGTCGTAGTGGCCCACAGCCTCTGGCGTCTCGCAGGCGGCCGGCGGCAGACTCAGTGACGGCACGCGCCACGTCACTTCACCCTCAACGGCAAGCGGTTCGCGACTGGTGGCCAGGACGGCCGTTCCCGGCGTGGATCGCAGGAGGCGGTGCACGAACGCGGCGGCGCCGGCGATGAGGTGCTCGCAGTTGTCGATGACGACCAGGGCCGGCGCTGTCCGGAGGTAACCGGCTAGCGTGTCAACCGCATCCCGGCCGGGCGGGACCCTGACCCCGAGCACCGCGGCGACGGCATCTGCGATCAGGCCCTCGTCGGCAAGCGACGCCAGCTCGGTCCACCAGACCCCGCCCTCATACCGGTGCAGGACGCGGCCAGCGATCCGCTGGGCGAGGCGCGTCTTCCCGCAACCCCCTGCCCCGGTGAGGGTGAGGAGCCGGGTTTCGGCGAGCAGCGCCACGCCCCTGCTGATATCGCCATCGCGGCCGATGAACGATGAGACCTCCACCGGAAGGCTGTTCGGGGCCGCGGCGCGCGACCCGTCTCTCACCCGAAGTCTTTGGATGGCTGCCCGTGATTGCGTCGCCAGAACTCCTCGCAGTGCTCAATGTCGAGATCGACCGTCCACATCCTGTCGATCTGGCCGTCAGGCCGCAGGCGGCCCACGTAAACGGCAAGATTGTCGAATTCGTCCCCGTCGGGAGCTTTGCCGGTCTCGTGAATCAGGTTGATAATCACGCGGTCGTCGGCGTACGCGCAGCGACCATCCTGGCGGAACGTGTCGCCCAAGGCGGCGGAGAACTCCATGAGCATCAAGGCCATGTCCTCCTTGCCGCGCGCGATGTGCCACGGGCCGGCTCCGGGGCCGTTCTCGAGGATTATCTCCTCCGCCAGCATGTCGAAGGTAGGCCCGTAGTCTCCCAGGCGGGTGGCGTCGGAGGCAGCC
>DATIOS010000558.1:0-13031 GCA_035472915.1 Thermoanaerobaculia bacterium | reverse complement strand
GAGGTAGCTGAAGGAACGCCTTTGGGGCTCGCCCGGCAGCCAGCTCCGGCCGCCATCGACACTGCGGTAGAGGAAGTTGCCGACGTGGTCGACCCAGCCGCGCACCCAACCCTCGTCGCCGGCGAGGAAGTCCAGCCACAGCGCGGTCTGAACGTAGGGAGAGGAGAAGGTGCCCTCGGCTTTGAAGACCGTCGACAGCGACGCCGAAGCCCGCCCCTGCTCGTCGAACGTCAGCTTGCCGCGGCGGACGGAGCCCAGCCAGGAGAGCAGGGTCAAGGTATTGTCGTCGGCGAGGAAAAGCGCCTGCGGGCCGCTCTTCTCCCAACGATCGATCACCTGCCAGCGACCGCCACCGTCGGTCGAGGCTGCGACGAAGCCCTCGGCAGCTGAGCCTTCGAACTGATCCGCTTTGAAGACGCGGATCACCTCGACCCGTCCGGCGGTCTCCTGCTGCAGACCACCGTAGACCAGCCAGAGATCGCCACGCCGGAAAAGGCCGACGACGTCCAATTTTTCGAGCCCGGACACAGGACTGAAAACGCCGGTGCGCGGGTCATAGCTCGCCGCATAGCCATGCTTGTTCCAGAGAAGCACCTCGCCGGAAGTTCGCAGCGCGACGTCGTGCACCGGCTGCGGCAGCTCGGCCTGCCGCTCCCAGGTGCGTCCCGAATCTCTCGAGCGGTAAAGAAAGAAGGGGGAGACGCCCCAGAGCGTGCCGTCCGCCCCACGATCGAAAGCGAAAACGTCGGGACGGCCGGTTGCGCCCTCCCGGAGCATCGCAAACCTCGCGAAGCTCCCATTCGCCAACACCGTCACGTGCTCGTCGCGGTCGAGAATCGCGATCCGGTTCTCGCGGACGGCGATGTCGACAGGCGGGCTCGGAAGCGTGAAACCCGAGCGGGACGCGAGCTCGAGAGCCCGGTCGAGGAAGACGACCTCACGGTCCTCGGTAACGGCGAGCAGCCTTTCCCCCACGGGCTCGACTTCGAGAAGCTGCCGGCCCGACACGAGAAGAGGCCGCCAGCGGAGCGTCTCGGCAGCCGAGCCCTCCGCGCCCCCGGTCTCGGGAAATGGGCTGGCGAACCAGCGCTCGCACTGGTGCGCCAGGAGCCAGCCAGCCCAGGGGCGGGCCTTCCAGATCATGGTGCCGTTGCATTCGGCAGCCAAACCTTGGGCATGCGGGTCTGGCAGGTGCTGCCACGAGACGCCACCGTCGCGGGTGAGGTACAAGCTGTCCGCCGCCACCACGCCGGTGGCCGGCGAAGTGAAGCGCACCGAGTTGAGGCTCGTGTCCTCGTGGGAAGGAGTCGCCAGGGAGCGCCAGGTCGCGCCGAAATCCTTCGTGGTCAGCACCTCGCCGGAGAAACCCACCAGCCAGCCCCGGCCCTCCGGCGTCAGTTGCGCGTCGTCGACCAGGAGGGAGGTGGGAAACTTCAATGCTTTCCAGGTCGCCCCGCCGTCGGCCGTGCGGTAGGCCGACTCTTTACGGCCGTGAGCGTAGCCGAGGGCGAGCCCACGCCGGTCGTCGAAGAACAACACGCGGGAGAGTTGGTCCCCATCGACGAGCGCCACGGAGTCCTGCTGATTGCGCGCCCGCCGAGGCGAGACGGCGACCTCGTTCCAGCCGTGTCCGCCGTCCCGGCTGACGTAGACCTGCCCGGCTTCGGTGCCGAACCAGAGATTGCCGCCCTGCGCCCAGCCGAGATGCTCGACCTTTCCGATCGGCTGGAGCTCGGGACGGAGGTCGACCGCGACGTCCGCGTGAGCAAGCGCCAGGAGGGCAAAGGCGCACCAAAGCGGCTTGTAGGTCCTGATGGTCATCTCCCTGCTCCTCCTCCCGGCGCGTCAGTCCAGGTTGCCTGGGAGTCTAACGCTTTGAGCGCCTCCCCGGTGACGAGACGCCGCTTTGATAGAGTCGCCTGACACGCATGGTCAAGGCGCCTTTCAAACCCCTCAGCCTCGCTCCGGTCGCCATCGAGACGCGATCGCTTCCGGACGGCAGTCTGGTACTGCGCTCGCGGCACGAGCTGCGGCCCTATGCGGGCTGCCTCGGCGAGCTCCTGCTGCATTGGGCGCGGGCCGCACCCGACCGCACTTTTCTCGCCGAGCGCGACCGCGAAGGGGAATGGCGCCGAGTCTCGTACAGGTTGGCCTTGGACGCCGTCGAGCGCATCGCCAGCGCCCTGCTGGAGCGCGGGCTCGACGAGACCCGGCCGGTGGCGCTGCTTTCCGACAACGGCGTCGATCACGGTCTGCTGCAGCTCGCCGCCATGCAGGTGGGCATCCCCGCCGTGCCGATTTCGCCGGCTTACTCACTGCTGGCGATGGACCACGCTCAGCTTCGCTACATCCTCGAGCTGGTCCAGCCCGGCCTCGTCTACGCCGCGGATGGCGCGCTGTTCGCGAGCGCCTTGAAAACCGCCGCCGCGACCTGTTCGGCCGAGCTCGTCGTCAGCTCGAACCCGCCGGAGGGCCTCAGCGCGACTTTTTTCGGCGCGCTCCAGGCGGCGAACCGGAGCTCCGCTCTTGACCGCCGTTTCGCCGCGGTAGGACCGGACACCCTGGCCAAGGTTCTTTTCACCTCGGGCTCGACGGGCAAGCCCAAGGGGGTGCTCACCACGCAGCGCATGCTCTGCTCCAATCAACAGGCTTTGGCGCAGGCCTGGCCTTTCCTCGAAGAACGGCCGCCGGTGATCGTGGATTGGCTGCCTTGGAGCCACACCTTCGGCGGCAATCACAACTTCAACCTGGTGTTGCGCAATGGCGGCACGCTGTACATCGACGGCGGCAAACCGGCTCCCGGCTCGATCGAGACGACGGTGCGAAACTTGCGCGAGGTGCCGTCGACCTTTTATTTCAACGTGCCGCGCGGTTACGAGATGCTGAGCCCCCAGCTCGAACGGGACGAGATCCTGCGCGAGACTTTCTTCCGCGATCTGGACGCGATTTTCTATGCCGCGGCGGCGCTGCCGCAGCCGCTGTGGGAAAAACTGGAGGATCTTTCCATTCAGGCGACCGGCCGGCGAGTCGTCATGCTCTCGGCCTGGGGCTCGACCGAGACGGCGCCGAGCGCCACGCAGGTCCATTTCCTGATCGAACGGGCCGGCGTCATCGGTCTGCCGGGAGCGGGAACGGAGATCAAGCTGGCGCCCGTCGAAAACAAAATGGAGCTGCGAGTCAAAGGTCCGAACGTGACGCCCGGATACTGGCAACGTCCCGAGCTCAGCCAAGAAGCATTCGACGCAGACGGGTTTCTCAAGACAGGAGATGCGGGCAAGCTCGCCGACCCGCAGGATCCCGCGCAAGGAATCCTTTTCGATGGCCGTCTTGCCGAAAACTTCAAGCTGACGTCCGGCTCCTGGGTGCACGTCGGCGAGCTACGTCTTGATATTCTTTCAACCGGCGCTCCGCTGGTGCAGGACGTGGTCGTGACGGGCCACGATCGGCAGGAGATCGGCCTGCTCGTGTTTCCGAATCCGGCCGGCTGCCGCGCGGTCTGCCGCGATGGAGAGATTGAAAAAAATGCGCCGCTCGCCGAGCTCGTCCGCCGGCCCGAAGTGCGGCGCCGGTTAGAGGCTTGCCTCGCGGCCCACAATGCCGTCAATCGCACGAACAGCCGCCGCATCGCACGCGCCCTCCTGCTCGCCGAGCCGCCTTCGATGCAGTCGGGCGAGATCACCGACAAGGGCTACGTCAACCAACGCGCCGTACTCGAACGCCGCGCCGCTCTCGTCGAACAGCTCTATATCGGTGCTCCGTCACCTGAGCTGATCGTCCTGAACGAGTAGGTTGGCAAAGATTTTGCTATTGGCAGTCGGGCGGAGAGTTCCGAGGGAAAGCCCTCGATCGTAGGTGAAGGCGTTCCCCGTTTCCGCCGCTACCTTTCCGATCTCGTTGTACAGCTCGAATCGGAGCCTGTAAAGGCTCGAGGTCCGAGGTGTGTGGCGGATGTGTCAAAGGATCGCTCCAACAAACCCAAGGGAGGGATTCAATGAACGTAACATCCGTCGACTCTTGCCGCATCTCGACCCGGCGGGCTCCAGCCCCGGCGGTGCGTGCGGCCGTTTTATTAACCCTACTATTCTTGGCCCTGCTCGCACCCCAGCCCGCGTCCGCGGCGACCCTGGGACCTTCTCTGATCGCCAAGCTGAACGGCCTTGCCGGTTCCAGCCCGGTGGGCACGGTGATCATCTCTTTCAACACCAACAACGGCCTCAATCCCACTCACCTCACGACCTTGTCTCTAGCCGGCATCACCCGCGGCTACACTCTCCAGAACCTGGGCATGGTGGCGGCGCCGGCGACGGCTTCCCAGGTTCGCACTCTTGCCTCGTCTCCCGCGGTGCGTTCGATCTGGCTCAACAACCGGCTGTCGTTTCTGAACGATCAGACCCGCGTGCTCACCGGCGTCGACCGGATGCGGAGCGATTCGGATTTCACCCGCCTCCATGGCGGAATTCCCGTCTCGGGCAAGGGAAACTTCGCGGTTCTCATCAACGATTCGGGGATCGACGCCACGCATCCTGACCTCCACTTCCCCGACCACGTGATTCAAAACGTCCAGTCCTTCACCGATACGGACACGCTCACCGGTTTCACCCCCGCGGTGTTCCTCGAGAACCTGCCGGACACCGATACCAACACCGGGCACGGCACCCACTGCGCGGGGATCGTGGCGGGCACCGGCGCCGCGTCCGGCGGCCAGTATGCCGGCGTCGCCCCGGGAGCGAACCTGATCGGTTTCGGTTCCGGGGCTTCGCTTTTCATCCTCAACGGACTGGGCGGCTTCGAGTACTCGCTGGCCAACCAGTTCCGCTACAACATCCGCGTCATCTCGAATTCGTGGGGCGGGCAGGGCGCTTTCGATCCCAATAGCCCGATCTCAATCGCCAGCAAGCTGGCCCATGATCGCGGCATCGTCGTCGTCTTCGCGGCCGGCAACTCCGGCCCCGGCAAGGACACGATGGGCTCGGAAGCGAAAGCCCCGTGGGTGATCAGCGTCGCGGCGGGGACGAAAGAAGGCGGCCTGGCGAGCTTCTCGTCGCGCGGCGTGCCGAAGTCCCAGCGCAAGGCCCAGGATTTCAACGCGCCGACGATCACCGCGCCCGGCACCGGCCGCGAGTTCGCCTCGGACAGCGGCAGATTCACCTCCGACGTGGTCTCGACGCGCTCGAAGAGCAACATCTTCGCCAACGGCGAGCTTTCCGCCGCCGACGTCGAGCTTTCCGCCGCCGCGCTCCCCTTCTACACCGAGATCAGCGGCACCTCGATGGCGACACCGTTCGTCGCCGGCACCGTGGCGTTGATGTTGAGCGTGGATCCGACGCTCTCGCCGGACGACGTCAAGTCGATCCTCACCCAGACGGCGTCGCAAATGCCCGGCTATTCAGAGTTCGAAGGCGGCGCCGGCTACATCAACGTCTACGCCGCCGTCGACAAGGTGTTCCACCGCGCCAAGAGCTATGGCACCTATGGCGGTCCGCTGGACCTGCAACAGTACACTCTACAGATCACCACCAACACGGCGGCGCGAAACCCTTTCCATATCGACTACTCGCCGGCAGCGACGCCGGGAGCGGGCAGCGTCAACTCGACGACCTTCACGGTCCAGGCCGGTATCACCGTGCTGGACGTCTTCGCCACCCTTGATAATGCCTTGCAGACCGGCGACGGCAACACGGTGGGGCTGTTGCTCACCGACCCGCAGGGAACCAAGTACTCCAGCGGCCTCGCACTGCCCATCCTCGACGCTCCCAACCGGGAGGTGGTGGTCAACAACCCCGTCGCCGGCCAATGGCTGCTCGAGGTGCGCGGCGTGCGGGGTCTGGCGGCTCTGCCGGAGGTCTCGTTGCCGACCTCGGGCGCGGCGCTGCCCGGGCCGGTGGACGGCACGATCACCCAGCAGGTGTTCATCCTGCCCACGATCAAGGACATCCAGGGCGATCCGGCGCAAGCCGAGATCGAGCGCGTGCTGAAAAACCGGATGATGGACGTGCAGAGCGACGGCCTGTTCCATCCCGAGTCCAAGGTGACGCGAGGCGACTTCGCCCAGACCCTGGTGTTCAACACCGCGTTGCGCCAGTCGCTGGCCGATTCCCTCGTGTACACCGACGTCTCGGATTCACTGGCAGCCATGGCCGAGGCGGTGACCGCGAACGGCTCCACCCTGCGCGACTACGATTTCACTCCCACCGGCATGATGGCGGCCCAGGGCGCGAGCTTCGCCGCCGACGGCACCGTCACCCGCACGGATCTCGCCGTCGCCCTGGTCAAGGCCCTCGGCCTCGACGCCGCGGCGCAGGCCAAAGCGGGCACCGACGTCACCGCGACCTACAACGGACAGACCGTGGTGGTGAGCGACGAGGCGGACATCCCGGCAGCCCTGCGGGGTTACGTGCAACTCGCTCTCGACCGCGGAATCCTCAACGCAACATTCAGCTTCCAGCAGGGTCCCAACGACTTCCAGCCGCTGCTCGTGGCCACCGTCGGGCCCACCAACCCGGTGACGCGGTCCTTCCTGGCCTTCGCCGTCGATCACTACCGGCAGGCCTTCACCGCCGGAAACTAGCTCGCCTCACCCGAAGCCAAAAAGAAAAACCCCGCGGCCAGGAGAGCCGCGGGGCAGTCGGAACCAGCGTCGGGGCGCTTACGAAGCGCTGTTCTGACGCCTCTTACGCAGAGTGATGACGGCGATGGCCGACATCACCAGGGCGAGAAGCGCGAGCCCGAAGTCGGACAGGGTGGGAACCTCGGCGATGGACACGCCGCCCGCGACGTCGAAAGTCGTGGGGCCGGCGCCGCCCGGAGGCGTCGTCGTTCCGCTCGTGTCGTTGACGAGGTCGCGGTCGGCGTCAAAGTTGACGGTTCCCTGGTTGGAGACCGTTTGGCCCTGGGTGCCGGCGTTGATGGTCGCCGGAATGGTGATGGTCACCGAGGCGCCGGGCGCCAGGGAGCCGTTCCAATGCACCGTCGCCGGGCTGGTCCCGGTGACCGAGATGACGCCGGAAGTGGCCGTGGGTACCCCCACCGTGAGCTGCGTCGGCAGGAGGTCGGAGAACTCGTCGCCCGTGCCGTCCGGTTGGAATCCGGTTCCCGTGTTGGTGATGATGATGGTGTAGGTCACCGCGTCGCCCGGGTTGTGGGCTCCGGCCGAGACGCTCTTGGTGGCCGTCAGGACGGGGCTGACCGCGGTGGCGTCGCAGAGGGCCGGGGTCGCGATCAGCGACCAGGCGCGGATGTTGCCGGTGTCGCCGATGAAGAAGTCGGTGGCATGCAGCTCCCAGGTGCCGTTGATCGCCTGACCACCGAATGCCGCGAGGGGGTTGGCCGGACTCCAGGTACCGGTGAATGGCGCGGTCGCCGCCGACTGGATGCTGGTGCCGGCGGTGTCGTCCAATACGATCTGGCAGAAGTTGTTGCCGCCCCCGTCGATCCGGTTGATCACCGTGACCAGCGTGCCGCCCGGCGATTTGAGGTCGAACTGCAGGTCGTTGGCGAAGGTGTGATCGACACCTACGGTCGTCGAGCTGACGGTGGTGTTGCAGACCGTTCCGTCGATGCTCGCCTTGAGACCGAACAGGTTGCTGGTGGAAACGACCGGCAGCAAGGCGACGGCGGTGACGCCGGCGACGTTGCCGCCCGCGCTATCGGGAATGGGCACCGGGGGGCCGGTGTAGCTGAAGGTGACCGGAGTGCCCGGAGAGCCCGTCTGGATGGAGAAGTTGAAAGCCTGAGGGCTCTGGCTGCCGCCGGTGTAGGTGACCGTCAAGGTGAATTGGAGAAGGCTGCCGCAAGCGACGGGGGCCTTGGTGGTGAAGACGTACTGCGAATCGTTGTTGATGAAAGCGCCGATGGGTGGCAGGCTGGCCGGCCGGGCGCCGGGCGCCAGGTCGGGATAGGTGGAGTTGCCTTGCAGGATCACCACGCCGGGGGTCGAAGAGGTCAGGACGGCACTGATGGCCGTGGCGTTGACGCCGCCGGCGTTGGTGAGCGGAACCGTCACGCTCCAATCCTCGCCGAGCTCGACGAAAGCGTCGCCATCGCCGGCGACCTGGGCATGGGTGACAGTGCCGGCGGCAAGGACGGCCTGCGGCACGGCGCCACAAGCCAGGAGGAATGCATGAGCCATGACGATGCCGGCGCCGGTGTCGGTGTCGACTCCGGCTGCCTCGATGTCGATCGCCGAGCTGGTCAGGGCCGTGCGGAGCGCCGCCGCCGTGATGCTCGGGACCGCCGATTTGCAGAGCGCCGCGAGCGCGGCGGCATGCGGCGCGGCGGCCGAGGTGCCGTAGAAGGGAGTGAAGCCGGGCGCGGCACAGGAGACGCCGTCGGCGGCCGTGATGTCCGGCTTCTGGCGGACGACGCCGCCGGTGCTGGTGCGGTTGCCGGGCGTCAGCTCGACGCCGGTGGGATCGAGGATGATCCGCCGCGGACCGTCGGAGCTGAAGTCCTCACTGGCGTTCGCCGCCGTGAACAGGCCGGGGAACGGCCCATCCGGCGAAATGCCGTCGAAGGAGGCCGCGGCCGGCGTCGCCGCGACGCTGAAGGCGGCGGCGGTGGCGCTGTGGCCCCGCGTGGCGCCCTTCGTGTCCAGGTTGTCGTCGAGCTCGCCGCGGAAGACGATGAGGTTGAACATCGGCACGCTCGAGGTCGTGCCGGCTGCGAACTTGTCGATCAGCAGACGCTCGCCGCCGAAGGTGCCGCCGCCGATGAACTCGATGGGGAAGTCGTCGCCGCCGGCACCGTCCTGGACGTCCGTGCTGGCGTCGAAGATGGTGGTCAGACCGCCATCCATGTCGTAGAGGTCGAAGTCCGTCGACGCGAAACCGTTGACGAGGTCGTAATGCTCGGCCCAGATAAGGAGCGGAGGATTGCCGCCGCCGAACTCCACCAGGATCGAGTTGCCGCCATCGCCGAAGTCGTGCAGGTTCGCCCCGGCAAGGGGTGCCGGGTCCGCCGCGGCGCTGGCGAGGAAGTCGCCTTCCCAGGTGCCGGAGGTCAGGTCGTCCTTGTTCCCTTCGTTGCCGGCCGAGGAGAAGTAGAGGACACCCGCGCCGGTGACCGTGTTGACCGACTGGGCCACGGCGCTATCCTCGAACGGCGACTCGTCGAGGTAGATCACGTCGTCGACGATGATGTTGCAACCCGCGGTGGCCAGATCGAGGATGTTCTGCGCGAATTGGCCTTCACCGTTGTCCGCGGTCGCGAATCCGAGAGCGGCGCCAGGAGCGAGATCGTGGACGATCTCGAGCATCGCCGAGCCCTCGTCGCCGGAGCCGGCCTGGCCGGTCAGCACGTCGACCACGGGCGGCAGGTCGCCGCTCGCCTGCAAGGAAGCCAGGGAGTCGACGCCGTCCGACAGTACGCAGACCTTGACGCCGGTGCCGGTGACGCCGAAGAAGCCCCGCGCCTCGTCGGCGCCATGCGTCTTGTCGCCCTCGGAGACGTTGATGGCGTGGGTATACGCCGGTATCGCCTGGCGCACCTTGCGCACCTCCGGCATGCCGGCGAGCGTCTCCATGTCTTCGAGGCGCATGCGGGCGCCGATCCGCTGGTACTTGAAATCCTTGGACTTGACCACCGCGCCAAACGAATCCAGCTTGTTGATGACCGTCTTGACGCCGGTGGCGCCGGTGACCAGGATGTCGACCGGAACCCGGCCGTCAGCCTCGTTCTTCACGAAGCGGAAGTCGGTCAAGGGCGCGAGCCGCGCGTCGTTGCGCAGGTGCAGCACGCCGAGGAACAGGCGCGAGTCGATCTTGTTCTGTATCGCGGTGCGCGAAACCTTGATGCTTTTGAGCGCTTGCATCTGGGTCGCCGCCTTGACGGACATCCTGGGCGAGCTGGGCGAGCCTTGGGCGGCCATGCCGGCCGACACGGTCAGCGCCGCCAACAGGAGAATGGCGATTCCCAGCACAGATAGGCGTCGAATGCCGCCGGATTGAGGCGATTTTTTCTGAACCATCAGCGATCTCCCCTGATGTTTGGGCCGCCGAGCCGAAAGGCTCGCTCGGAAGATTTATGGACTACGGCTCGATGTGTGGCCACCCCGAACCGGAGGACGACAAAGCTGGTCGAAACGCTGAGGCCACGTAACCCTACGCGACCGGATTCGGCAAGTCAAGCCGCCGCTAAAGGTAAATCGCAGATCGGCTTCTTGGTCATCGTCTCCGAGCGGGAGTTCGAGAAAATATATAGATGGGGGCGTATAAAATCGGCGTCTGGAGCGGTACAAGGGTCAGAGATCGAGGCCGAAGACGCGGGCGAGGCCCTGGCGGCCTTCGGGAGTGACCTGGACGGCCCGGCTCGCCGGCGTGCGGGCGATCCAGCCGAGGTCCAGAAGGCGCGCGAGGAGCGCCCCTCCCAGCGAGCCCGCGAGGTGGTGGACCCGCTCGCTCCAGTCGAGACAGGCGAGGGCGAAGGTGCGGCGGCTTTGGCGGGCTGCGGCCAGGTCGAGCCCGAAGCCGCCCAGCAGGCGCTCGCCTGAGGCGGTGACCTCGAACTGCCGGCCCGCCGGAACCAGCGCGCCGCGCGCGATCAGCGCCGTCGTGAGCCCGACGCCGACGCGGCCGGCCAGGTGGTCGTAGCAGGTGCGGGCGGTGCGGACGGCCCGCCCAATCTTCGCCTGGCGGTGAGTGCGAGGCGATCCCGGCGGCGCCAGAACGGCGAGCGCCTCCAGCGCCAGGACGGCCTCGGGGCGGGTCAGCCGGTAGTGGCGGTGCCGCCCGTCCGGACGAACGTCGACGAGCCCCCCTTCAACCAGCTTGGCAAGATGGAGGCTGGCCGTCGAACGGGTCACGCCCGCGACCAGGGCCAACTCGCCGGCAGAGACCTCCCGGCCGTCGGAGAGCGCGAAGAGCATCGCAACGCGGGCCGGATCGGCAAACAAGGCGGCGACGGGAGCGACGGCGGCGTCCGCAATCATGATTTGATGATATCAGAACTATCCTTGTCCTACCATCGACCCGGCGCGGCCCTGGCCCGGCGAAGGTTTCGCCGCTCCTCTCCCCGCGCCGGGAGAGACTGTGATCGCCAGAATGGACAACGACACCTTGGCGGCGTTTCCGCCCGATCCCATCGCCGCCGTGACTTTTCCCAATCCCTATCCGTTCTACGCGCACCTGGTGGCCGAGGCGCCGCTCTACCGCGACGAGGCCCTCGGTCTCTGGATCGCCTCCAGCGCCGCGGCAGTGACCGCCGCCCTGACCCGGGATGACCTCTGCCGCGTTCGACCCGCCGCCGAGCCGGTGCCCCGGGCGCTTCAGGGATCGCCGGCCGGTGAGATCTTCGCGCGCCTCGTGCGACAGACCGACGGCCAGGACCGCTGTCCGCTCAAGCAGGCCGTGTCGGCGACCCTGGCGTCCGTCGCCGGTTCCACTGCGGCCCAGGAAAGCCACCGGCAGGCGAAGGCTCTCGCCGCGGACATCGAGCCCGGCGCCAATCCAGGCGCCGTCTCCAGCTTCGCCTTTGACCTGCCGGCCTACGTCGTCCTCAGCCTGCTCGGCGTCCCAGCAGACCTGCTGGCCGAGGCGGCACGCTGGGCAGGCGCTTTCGCAGGGTGCCTCGCCCCGGCCGCCAGCCCCGGCCAGATCGACGAGGGCAAAGCGGCGGCCGGGCAACTTCTTTTCCTGTTGCGCTCCCTGTTGGGCGCCCCCGAGGCGGACCACAGTCTGTTGGCAATCCTGAGCCGGGAGGCTCGGCGCTTCGGACGTGAAGACCCGGACGTTGTCGTCGCCAACGCCGCCGGCTTCCTGTTTCAGGCCTACGAGGCCACGGCGGGCTTGATCGGCAACTCGCTGCTGGCCCTTGCCACGCAACCGGGGATTCGTGAGCGGGCCGGCGGCGGCCTGCTCCGTGTCGTCCAGGAAATCCAACGCTTCGACCCGCCCATCCAGAACACCCGCCGCTTCCTCGCCGGACCCGGAACGATCGCGGGCCGGGAGATGCAGGAGGGCGACGTCCTCCTCGTCGTGGTGGCCGCCGCCAACCGGGACCCGGTCGTCAATCCTCACCCGGATCGTTTCGACCTGACGCGCAAGAACCGCCGGACCTTCACCTTTGGCGCCGGCCCCCACGCGTGTCCCGGAGAGGCGCTCGCCACGACGATCGCGGCGACGGGAGTCGAACAACTCCTGCGCTCCGGCGTCGATCTCGAGCGTCTGGCCGAGACGGTGACCTACCGCCGCTCGGCCAACCTCCGGATTCCCCTGTTCGGTAAGGAAGAGCTATGAAGGCAGCTCGTACACCGCGGCGTCGGAACCGCTGGGCTCCATCCTGACCTGCCCCGAATAGGTGAAGCCGAGCTTCTCGAGCAGCTTGATGGACGGCGAATTGCCGGGTGCCACCAACGCGATGAGCTTGGGGAGCTTCAGCGAGCGCTGGCCGTAGCCGACGACGGCGGACGCCGCCTCATAGGCAAAACCCCGGGACCAGAACTCGGGCAGGAAGGCATAGCCGAGGTCTGCGTCCGGGAACTGATCGCGCTTGAGCAGGCCGCAGATGCCCACCGGCTGAAGCGAATCCTTGAGCACGACCAGATACAGCCCGTGACCATGGAGCTGGTAGCTCTTGATCGGACCGTCCAACAGGTAGGTCGAAGCCTGCTCGAGCGTCCTGACCCCCTTGTCCCCGATGTTCTGCAGATACGAGGGCTCGTTCAGGAGCCGGAGAGCGAACTCCGATTCGCTGGGAGACGCCGTGAAGCGCTGGAGAATCAGGCGATCCGTTTCCAGGACGGTCATTGGACGAAGCTTGCTACGGGCTATTTCGAGTCTTGGCTATTTGGGGCTCTTGGCCGTGTCCCGCAACAGGCCGGCGACGCTCGAGCTCTCGTAGACCCAGCGTTCGTTGACCAATCGCATCTCAACGAGGTAGAGCATGTGGCCGTTCTCGTACGGCACGCCTTCGACCTCGAGCACCGCGTGGTCGTTTGCCAGGAGCTCGCCGCCGGTGATCTTGGGCTGCTTCGGCAGCCGGCTATCCAGCATCTCCTTCTCCGAGGCGAGATTCTCCGCCGGCGAGTGCCAGTCCTC
>DATIOS010000557.1:0-12845 GCA_035472915.1 Thermoanaerobaculia bacterium | reverse complement strand
TGCTGATGGAAAAAGGACGCGCCGCCGGCGTCGTGCTCGCCAATGGCGACGAGATCCGCGCCAAGGCCGTGATCTCAGGGCTCGATCCACACCGCACGTTCCTGCACCTGGTCGGCGAGGAGCATCTCGACCCCGAGATCGCGCAGCAGATCCGGCGGTTCAAGATGCGCGGCTCCTCGGGCAAGGTGAACCTGGCGCTCGACGCGCTGCCCGAGCTCACCTGTCTGCCCGAGTACGGCCCCCACCTGCAGGGCGGCATCACCATCGCGCCGTCGCTGGACTACCTGGAGCGCGCCTACGACGACGCCAAATACGGCGCCTTCTCTCGCCGGCCGTTCATGGACGTCCTCATTCCAACGCTGACCGATCCGACCTTGGCGCCGCCGGGCAAGCACGTGATGTCGATCTTCGTCCAGTACGCGCCCTATCACCTCAAGGAAGGAGCCGCGGACTGGCCGAACCAGCGCGAGGCTTTCGGCGACGCGGTTATCGACACGCTCTCGGAATACATGCCGAACCTAAAGGATCGGATCCTCCACCGCCAGGTGCTCACCCCCTGGGACCTGGAGCAGATCTACGGTCTGACCGAAGGCAACATCTTCCACGGCGAGCTATCGCTGGAGCAGCTCGCCTTCCAGCGCCCGATGGCCGGCTGGAGCCGCTACAAGACGCCGGTCCGCAACCTCTGGATGTGCGCCTCGGGCACCCATCCCGGCGGCGGCATCATGGGCGTGCCAGGGGCTCTCTGCGCCCAGACGATGCTTGACAAGAGGGCAGTCTGATGTCGACCGACGTGATCGTCATCGGAGCGGGTCCGAACGGTCTCGCCGCCGCTGCACGGCTCGCCCAGGCGGGGCGCAACGTGGTCGTCCTCGAACGCAGCGAAACGCCGGGAGGCTTGTCGGCGAAGATCGAATTCCACCCCGGCTATGTTGTTCCCGGCATCCTCCACGACGAGGGCCTCGTGCCGCGCGCGATCAGGGAACGGCTGAAGATGACCGGTTTGACTTTCCGCAAAGCCCCGGCCACCTATATCGCGGAGGAGAACGGAACCGGTCTTCTCCTTCCCAGCGATGCCGCAGGTGCCGCCGAGGCGATCGGCCGGCGCTCGCAACACGACGCTGAAGGCTTCCGGAGCCTGCGTGCGTTCCTGGACCGGATCTCGCCACTTTTCGCCGGCGTGCTCGCCGAGGCTCCGCCTCCACTCACGCCCGGCTCGGCCGGCGATTTCTGGCAGATCGCCAAGCGTGGCCTCTCGGTGCTCCGGGTCAGCCGTAAGGATCTCCTCGAGCTGGCGCGCGTGGCGCCGATGTGCGTCGCCGATTTCCTCAACGAACGGTTCGAGACGCCGCTCCTGGTCGAAGCGCTGGCCGCGCCCGCGGTCGCCTCCACCTGGACGGGCCCCTGGTCGGCGGGAACGGTTACCAATTTTCTGTTGCGCGAGTGTGCGGGCGGCGAGGCCCTTCAGGGCGGCCCTCCGGCCCTCGTCGCGGCGCTTCTGGCTGCGGGCAAGTCCGCCGGAGCCACATTGCGCACCGGCGCGGAGGTCGCCCGCATCCGCCTCGACCGGGGAAAGATCGCTGGGGTCACGCTGGCGTCCGGCGAGACGATCGACGCGCCGGTCGTCCTCTCGTCCGCCGATCCGAAACGCACGATGCTCGAGCTTCTGGCGCCGGGAACCCTGCCGCTCAAGATCGAGGAGGAATTTCGCCACCTGCGCAGCCGAGGGAGCGCGGCCAAGGTCCATCTGGCGCTTTCGGGTCCGCTGGAGCTGGCGGGGAGCAACGGCAGGCTCGACGAAGCGATCCGCATCGGCGGCGGCCACGTCGACGAGCTCGAACGCGCCTTCGACGCCATCAAGTACCGGCGCTTCTCTGCCCGCCCGCACCTGGAGATCCGGGTGCCGACCGTCGCCGATCCCAGTCTCGCGCCGGCTGGCCACCACGTCGTCTCGATTCTCGCCAGCTTTGCGCCCTACGCCCTCGAAGGCGGCTGGACGGCGGAAGCGCGCGAGCGTTTGGGCGACGCGGTGATCGCCGTCCTCGAAGGGCACGCTCCGGACGTGCGCCAGCGGATCGTGGCACGGGAGGTTTTGACTCCCGCCGATCTCGAAACCCGTTTCGCCCTCACCGGCGGCCAGCTCCACCACGGCGAGGTGGCCCTCGATCAACTGCTGATGATGCACCCCTCGCCGTCCGCGGCGCACTATCGAACCGCCGTCCCCGGTCTCTTCCTGGGCGGCAGCGGCAGCCACCCTGGCGGTGGCGTGCGCCCAACGGCGGGGCTGCTGGCGGCGGAGGCCGTGCTGGCTTCTTGACGATCCGCCCTTAATCTCCCCGCCGCAGACGCGTCGCCGGATCTCCGAACAGGTTGTAATTGAGCAGGGTGTTTCCCGAGCCGCCGGCGGCGAGGAAGCCAGCGGCGGCCCCGCGCACGGCGTCGCCGAGGGTAGTGGCTTTTTCCTTGAAGAGCTGGGCGAAGAGGGCACGGTCGAGGGTGCCGGACTGGGCGTTGTAGTCGACGCCGGAAGGGGCCCAGACGGCCGCCGCGCCGCCGTGGGGATTGTCGATCAAGGTCTCGGCGAAGGAGGTGAAGCCGGGAACCTCGAAGCGGCCAATGATGAACGCCATGGCCGCCACCACCGGGAGCCGGTCGCCATTGTTGAGATTGGCGGCGTCGTCGTTCGCCAGGATGGGCTCCGCGGCGAGGCGATCGAGGCCGCCATGCCCGATGTAGCTGACGAGGAAGGCGCCGCTGCCCAGTCCGGCGAGAAGCTGCCGGCGCAGGTCGGCGAGGCTGAGGGCGCCTAAGTAGAGTCGCGTCGACCGGTACGTCGACGGCACGAGGGCCGCGGAAAGGTCGCTCTCCCAATCGAACTGGCCGCCCGGGTCCGGATTGTCGGCCACCATCAGCACCTGGCGCTGCCAGTCGCCGGCGCTCGCCGATTCGTAAGCGATCAGTTTGTCCACCACGCTCTGAAGCTGCGCGGCGCCGGTCACCGGCAACCGGCCGATCACCATTCCGGTGCCCGCTGCGAGCTGGCTGTCGGAGGCGAAGAGCCCCTCGGAAGCGCGCACCATCAGGGGCGGCACGAGGTTGCCGCCGAGCCCGAGGTGGTCGCGGTAGTCGTAGGTCCCCTTGCCGGCGAGCACGACGGAGGTGGGCCGCTTGCTCCACGCGGTGGCGGCGAAGGCGAGAAACCGCTGCAGAGCGTGGGGGTCGGGGAGGCCGCCGTTGAATTCGTCCCAGATCTGCTCGATTGTAACCACCTGGGAGTCGAGCCCCTGGGAGCGCCGGTAGGAGGCGAGCGACTCGGCGGCGCCGGCCAGGTCCGCCGGGGTGATGATCAGATGGTCGGTACCATTGGCCGTGCTGAGGAGGCTCTTGACCGGCGGGCTCCAAGGCACGACCCGCGGGGTACGCAGGCTGCCGGCATCCAGCGCGACATAGAGGCGTCCGGCAGCGGAGGGACGGAAGCTGACCCGGTAACCGGTTCCACCATTGGACTCGACCACGGTCCCTGTCACCGCTGCCGTGCTCCTGGCCTGAGTCACGTCATAGACCAGCACCTGCGGCGAGGCGAAGCCCGTGACGGTGACGGCGGCGCCGGCGGCTGGGCGCAAGAAGAGGGGAGCGCCGTCCGCGCGCTCCAGGCGATCGTAGCCAAGGTCGAAGGACTCCAGATACGAGATGCTGTACGGAATGCCAGGCTGGAGCTGGGCCGTCAGTGCCACCGAGTTGCCGCCTTCCCGAAGAAGCGAGGGGCTGAAGGTGAAGGTGGCTGTGGCAGGCTGCACCTGCTGCCAAACGACGTCGCCGAGGATCGAGCCGTTGAGGCTTACGGTCACCCGGTGCTCGCCGGCGGTCCCTGTGGCAGTGGCGCCCTGGAGGTGGACGGTGAGGGCCGCCGTTCCGGAGCCCGCGACGCCGTGAACGTCGAGGGGAAGAGTGCGAGTGCCGTAGGAAGGGTCACCGGCGATGAGGACGTCCCAGAACCAATAGTCGGAATCCGGGTCTGGGGCGATGGCGATCCCCGCGAAGTTGTCCTGCTCGTAGTGAACCGTGTCGCGGAACGGCGGCGCGACGACGGACGCGGGAGTGCCGCCGTCGACGGTCCGCATGGCGCTCCCAGGGCTGCCGGCGAGGAGCTGGTAGACGTTCTCCGCGGCGTATTGGCTGCTGGAAGCCTCGCCGAAAAACCGTAGCGAGGCGTTGTCGGGCGCCGCCTGCCAGGGGATGGACAATCCCTGATTGGAGAGACCGAGACGGCGCTGGGTGATCCAGTCCACCGCGGTGGACTGGGGGACTCCGAGGCTGGAGGCGATCTGAGCGGCGGTGAGGACGTAGAGTCCCGATTCGCGGACGAACAGCTTGAGTCCTAAGGCATTCCCCGGCGGGGGCTGGCCTGGCTTGACGATCGCTTTCGCTTCGAGCGCTGCCGAGCGGCTCTGCGGGCGGCGAGGGGCGCGGGCGTAACCGTCGAGCCGGATACGGGATAGCGGGACCAGGGACGACCGGCCGTCGGGAACCACCTGGAAGGGGCCGTAGGTCCGCTGCCGGCCGTCGTTCTGGACCTCCACGAGGGCATAGCTCGCTGCCTCGCGTGGCGAGGCGCTCTCGTCGAGGAGCTGATAGACACCGCCTTGCGGCGCCTCGGTTACGGGCGAAAGGAGCCGTTCGTTCAGCCGCTCCCAGGCGCCCGTAGCGGGGTCGACCCGAAAGAGGTAGAAGCCGGCCGTCGCGGCCTCGGAGGAGGTCTGCCACTCGACGACGGCGGCATTGCTCTGGGGAACGGAATGGAAGTCGGTGACCAGGGCCTGGGTGAGGGCGCAGACGCAGCCGGGCCGGGCGCCTGGTGCTGACGACGTGGTGGCCGCGGTGGACGAAGTGCCGGCCGCACCGGAAGTGGCGCCATAGGCGGTGGTGGTGGGCGAGGTACCGTTGGCGCCGGCCGTGACGCTGACCGCCGCGGCGGTGCCGGAAAGGAAGACGGCACCGCCACCGCCACCGCCGCCCGGACCGTGGAAGTCACCGGCCGTCCAGTTGACGTTGCCGCCGCGGGCACCCTGGGCGTGGACGGTGAGGTTGGTGAGATTCCCCGCGGTGCAGGCGGTGGCGAACACCGTGCCTCCGGCGCCGCCACCGCCGGCGCCATCCTGGGAGGAGTCGGGCGGAGTGGTGCCGTTGGCGGACAGAGTGCCGGTGCCGGAGCGGGCGTTGAAGCGGAACAGGATGAGGCCGCCGCCAACCCCGCCATGCGCGGGTCCGGCGTTGTTGCTGGTGCCCGCGCCGCCGCCGCCGCCCAATGCCAGCCGGGCCGCTGTGGCCGCGAAGGCGGCGCCACCGAAGCCGCCCTGCGCAATGTTCGAGGTCCAGGTATTGCCGCCGCGGCCCCCGGTGCCGCCGTTGCCGCCACCACCGCCGCCCGAGTTGTTGGAGTTGGTGGTGCTGTCGTCCGTGCCGCCGCCGCCCGCGTTGCCCGGCGCTCCCTTGCAGTAGCTACCGTTGGGGTAGCCCTCGACGCCGGTGTCGGTCAGGGTGGTGCCGTCGTAGACCCAGCGCGGCGTACCGGCGATTCCCTCGGCCTTGGAGCCATGGGCGTTGCCGGTCGAGAGGCAGCGGTAGTCGTGGACCGAGCCGTCGCCGTTGAGCGACCGGCCGCCACCGCCGCGAAAGCCTTTGCCGTCGAGGCTCACGGTGGCGCCGCCGAGGGCGAGCGTGCCCGAGACGTCGATGGACAGCACGCCGCCTACGCTGCCGTTCCAGGCCAGTGCGGTGAGTCCGGAGCTCAGGGTGGCGCTCGAGTACTGGGGCACGCGGATCACTTGGAACCGGCGCTGGCCCTGGGTGCCGGTGGCCGCGGCCACGGTGTAGGTGTTGAGCAGCTTGCCGCCGCTGCCGCCGCCCAGGAAGGGAAGCGAACCCGACGCCACTGGGCCGGTCGCGACGACGAACTCGTAGATCCCCGTGTTGTTGAGCGCCGTCGTTCCGGTCGCCGGGTCTCCGCCGCCGCCGTCACCGTAGGAGCCGGTGTTGGCGGAGTTGATCGCCGCGTCCTGCATCTGGATCACCAACAGCAAGTCGCCCGCGCCGATGGCCGTGGCGGCGCCGCTGGGAGATCCCACGGAAAGGGAAGTGGCGCCCGCCGCCGCGGTCGCCGTGCCCGGGTAGTAGGTATTGACCGTGCCGGTGATCGTTCCCGAGCCGTCCCTGCCGGGAGTGCCGCAGGGCTGGGCGCCGAGGGATGTAGCGATGGCAGGCAGGAGAATGCAGAAACAGAAAAGGGCGCGTTGGATTCGCATCAAGAAATGACCCCCAGTCGCGATAGACCTGCTCGCGAGCCTAGAGACTAGAGGTTGAACATTACGGGACAGATTGCATTTTGGCGCCCGAAAAGAAATGAGCCGCTTCGAAGACAAGAAGCGGCTCATAGCTGCGGTTGAATGAAGTGGGATCAGCCGGGGATCTTGGTGACGTTCTCGGCCGCGGGGCCTTTGTTGCCCTGCACCACGTCGAACTCCACGCGGTCGCCCTCGGCCAGGGACTTGAAACCGTTGCCCTTGATCGCCGAGTGGTGGACGAAGCAATCCTTGGATCCGTCCTCCGGGGTGATGAAACCGAAACCCTTACTGTCGTTGAACCACTTCACTCTGCCGGTGTTAGCCATGCTTTGAGCTCTCTTTCTTGGGGTGTGGGTCCGATCGACCTGGAAATGGTATGGACCCTTTAAAACTCGAATCAGTTGGATCGAAGTGGGACCGGTTCCGAAATTCGGAGCCGGTCCAATGACGGATCGGCGAGTGATGTGGTTCAGCCGGCGATCTTGGTTACGTTCTCGGCCGCGGGGCCTTTGTTGCCCTGCACGACGTCGAACTCGACCGGGTCACCCTCGGCCAGCGACTTGAAGCCGTTGCCCTGGATCGCGGAGTGATGGACGAAGCAATCCTTCTGCCCGTCATCCCGCGTGATGAAACCAAACCCCTTGCTGTCGTTGAACCACTTCACTTTTCCGGTAATGCGCATGCTCAAACTCTCCTTGATTGTGGCCAGAAACACGAAAGGGACCGGTCTCGAAACCAGGTCCCTTTTGCCGTTCTCTGGGTGCTGCGACAGGCTTGTTCTGTGCCTGACACTTGGAGAGTACAGCCTTGCGCGGGGGATTGTCAAGTCCATTCGCTATACTCTCGCTCGCGCCGGCTCCCGCGGGGGCGGCCTTTAGGTCGCCCCGACCGAGGAGGATACCGCAATGCAGGAAGGACTCTTCGCCGCCCTGGCGCTGGCCGCGCTCACGGTGGGTCCTCTCCACACTCTGGCTCCCGACCACTGGGTGCCTTTCGCCGCCGTGGCGCGGGCCCGGGGTTGGTCGGCCGCCCGCACCGCCCGCGTCACCCTCCTTTGCGGCTTCGGGCACGTCACGGTCTCCGTCCTCTTCGGCCTCCTGGGCTTCTTTTTCGGTATGGAGCTCATCAAGATGGTGGGACAGCGCATGGAAACGGTGGCCGGCCTGTTGCTCATCGCCTTCGGGCTGATCTATGGCATCTGGGGCCTTCGCCGGGTGGCCGGCTCCCACTTCCACGGTCATCGTCACGCTCATTACGACCATGTCCACGAACCGGAGAAGGCGACCGTCCTCGGCCTCTTCCTCCTCTTCAGCGCCGACCCTTGTGTGGCGGTCATTCCCCTGCTTTTCGCTGCCGCCCCCCTCGGCGCGTTGAAGACCGCTGCCATCGTCGTCCTCTATGAGTTGGCCACCTTGGCGACGATGGTCGCCCTCGTCTTGCCGGCCCGTGCCGGTGCCAAGCTCCTGCGCGCCCCCTGGCTCGACCGCTACAGCGACGCCGTGGCCGGCGGTGGAATCGCTGTGGTGGGAGTCGTGGTGACGTTGATGGGTTGGTAGGGCCGAGGGGCGCCCACCATGGCTCTCCAATCCGCTGTGCATGCGGCCGAATCCGTCCACGCGGCGATGGAGAAGCAGCAGCTCCAACTGCTGGAGATCAGCCGGCGGGTGCGCCGGAGATTCGAGGCGCGGGATTGGGTGGGGATTCGCCAGGCGACTCTCGAGCGGATCGAGCTGCCGGCCAGAAACATCCACCACACGATCGAGGCCCTGGCGGGAGAGCTCGGCGAAGCGATCCATGATCACGAGACCTGGGTGGCTCTCAAGGCCGAGTACACCCGGATGATCCTGGGCCGCGACGACTTCGAGATCGCCCAGTCGTTCTTCAACTCCCTGACCCGCAAGGTCTTCCCCCATGCCGGGGTGGACCCTGCAATCGACTATGTGGCCGACGAGTTTCCCCTCCCTTTCTCCGGCTGGGAGATGGCCAGCGCCCGCATGTACGCGGTGCGCGGCATCGACGCCGCCGTGGTGCGCCGCATCGTCGAGGACGCTGGGTTCAAAGTCCGGTTCCGCGACCTCGCCGGGGATGCCGCCCGCGCCGCCGAGCGTCTGCGAGAGGGAGTGATCGCGGCCCTGGGATCACCAGCTATCGAAGCGGTCGACGTCCTGCGACCGGTGTTCTTCCGTAACAAGGGGGCTTACATCGTGGGCCGAGCCCGGCGGGGCCAAGCCGTCATGCCTCTTCTTCTCGCCCTCGTTCACGACACCGAAGGGCTCGGCGTCGACGCCGCCCTGTGCACGGAGGACGAAGCCAGTATCGTCTTCAGCTTTGCGCGCTGGTACTTTCACGTCGACGTGCACAGCCCGCGGGAAGTCATCGGCTTCCTCAAATCGGTCCTGCCCAGGAAGAGCATTGCCGAGCTTTACATCTCTCTCGGCTACGAGAACCACGGCAAGACCGAGTTCTACCGCGGTCTCATGACCCACATCGTGGGCACCGACGAGCAGTTCGCCGAGGCTCGTGGCCAGCAGGGGTTGGTCATGGAGGTGTTCAACCTGCCTTCTTACGAGTGGGTCTTCAAGATCGTCAAGGACGCCTTTCCGTCTCAGAAAAACACCACCCGCGAGCGGGTGATGGAGAAATATCGCCAGGTCCAGCTCCTCGACCGGGTGGGGCGCCTGGTGGGTTTTCAGGAGTTCGAGCATCTGAAAATCCCCCGCGCCCGATTCAAACCCCAACTATTGGACAGGCTGCTCGAGGTCGCCGGCCGAAACCTTTCGGTTGAGGGCGATTGGGTGACCATTCGCCACTGCTACGTGGAACGCCGGGTGGTGCCGCTCGACCTGTTCCTGCGCGAGATGGAGGAGGAGCGGGCAGTGGCCGCGGTGCTCGACTGGGGGCGGTGCCTCAAGGAGTTGGCCGCCGCCAACGTCTTTCCAGGCGACGTGCTGCTCAAGAACTTCGGCGTCACCCGTCATGATCGCGTTCTTTCCTACGACTATGACGAGCTGTCGGCTCTCACCGATATCGTCTTCCGGGAAATGCCTCCGGCGCGCGACGATGAGGAGGAGCTTGCCTCGGAGCCCTGGTTCACCGTGAGAGAGAACGAGGTCTTCCCCGCCGAGCTGCAAACTTTTCTGGGCCTTCAGGGCCGGCTGCTGGAGACCTTTCAACGCGAGCACTCGGAGCTTTTCGGCGTCGAGTTTTGGCAGGAGCTCCAGGAGCGCCACCGGCGGGGCGAGGTCCCGTCGTTCTTCCCCTACGGTCCAGCCCGGCGCTTGCGCGGCGATGAGGAGAATCGCAAGGCCGCGCGGCCGGCGATGAGCGGCGCTTGAAGTTACCTCGTCCTTTCCTCACCGCGCGCTGGCGATACCTCGCGATGCTCAACTACGAGGTGCCTCCGGAGGTGCTGGCGCCGCTGGTGCCCCGCGGTACCGAGCTGGATTCGTGGCAGGGGAAGACGTTCGCCAGCGTGGTGGGCTTCCTCTTTCTGGACACCCGGGTGCGTGGCATCGCCATTCCAGGGCATCGCAATTTCGAGGAGGTCAACCTCCGCTTCTACGTTCGCCGCAGGGCCGAGGACGGCTGGCGCCGCGGGGTGGTTTTCGTCAAGGAGATCGTCCCACGCCTGGCGATCGCCACCACCGCCCGCCTGCTTTACGGCGAAAAGTACGTGGCCCTTCCCATGCGGCACTCCATCACCGGGGATCCTTCCCGTAGCGGCATGTACGTGATGTACGGCTGGCGCCAGCCGTATTTCGGCGGACCCTGGTCTGGCATTGGAGCCGTGGTCTCGGGAGCGGCGAAAACAGCGTCGCCGGGCTCGGAAGAGGAATTCATCACCGAGCACTACTGGGGATACTCCTCGCTCGGTGATGGCGGCAGCGTGGAATACAAGGTCGAGCATCCCCCCTGGCGGGTATGGCCGCTACAACGCCCCGTCCTCGACTGCGATGTCGCGGCCCTCTACGGGCGTTCCTTCGCCGGCTCTCTTCTGGCCGAACCCTCCTCGGCCTTTCTCGCCGACGGGTCGGAGGTGGCGGTTTACCCGGGGAAGCGGCTGAGATAGCCGGGGAATCTCAGAAGACCTTGATGCGTTAGGCCGGGAGATGCCCCGGGGCGCAACGCTAGCGCCCCTGGGGTACTATTCGCCGATCGCCGGAGATGGGCGATGCGTTCCGTCTCCTCTGTGGGAATCCTTAAACGTTTGGAGAATCGTATGAAAAAGCTTCTCACCCTCGCCGCCGCGCTGCTCGTTGCGGCGGCTGGAGCGGCGCACGGCCAGCAATCGGGCCAGCCTGCCCAGAAACCCGCGGCCACGACCGCCCAGCCGGCTCAAAAGCCTGCGGCCACAACCGCCCAGCCGTCCGCCGCGCCGAGCGGCAAGCCGGAGTCGCTGCCGGACAGGGCCAGTTACACCATCGGCCTCAACCTGGGTAAATCCCTGAAGACCAATGAGATTCCGGCCAACATCGACCTCATCGTCAAGGGTTTGCGGGATGGCCTCGGCGGCGGCCCGACGCTCCTTACCGACGAGGAGATGCAGGCCGCCATGCAGACCCTGCAGCAGCAGGTGACCGCTCAGCAGGAAGCCAAGCGCAAAGCGCTTGGCGAGAAGAACAAGGCCGAAGGCGAAGCGTTCCTGGCGAAGAACAAGGAGCGGCCGGGGGTGAAGACCACAGCGAGCGGCCTGCAGTACGAGGTGCTCACGGAAGGAACGGGCCCGATTCCGAAGCCCACCGACTCGGTGACCGTGAACTACAAGGGCACCCTGATGGATGGCACGATTTTCGACAGCTCCTATGACCGCAAGGAGCCGGTGACGTTCGTTCTCAACCAGGTGATCCCAGGCTGGACCGAGGGCGTACAGCTGATGAAAGTGGGCTCGAAGTACAAGTTCTACATCCCGTCCGCGCTGGGCTATGGCGAACGGGGAGCCGGAAATGCGATCGGCCCCAACTCACCGCTGGTTTTCGAGGTGGAGCTGATTTCGATCGGTAAGCCCGCCGAGCCGGCGGCGGCGCCGGAAGGGCAGGGCGCTGAAACCAAGCCCCAGACGGCCGTGCCGAAGCCGCCCCCTCCGAAGCCCGCCGACAAGAAGCCGCCGGTCTAGAAGGTGCTGTCGGCGCAGGCGGCGGAGGCTACTTCGCCGCCTGCTGAGCCACCACGAAGGGCTGGCCGCTACGCAGGTAGGTGAACGGGTTCACAGCTCGTCCCGAAGGAGTGTAGATGCCGTAGTGGAGGTGGGTGGAAGAGACGGCGGCGTTGCCGGAATTGCCCACGTAGCCGATGACCTCGCCCGCCTCGACCCAGTCGCCCTCCGCCTGCGGACCGAACTCCTCGAGGTGGGCATAGTAGTGCCGGTAGCCGCCGGGCCCCACGACGTAGACCACCTGGCCGCCCAAGCCGCGCATCGCCTTGAGCTCGACGACTCCCTCGGTGACACTGCGGATCGGCGTGTTGCGCGACGCAAAGATATCGATCCCCTTGTGGTGGCGGCCGCCTTCTCGAGCCGTCCCCCAGGAGTTGCGGAGTTGGTCGCGGGTGACGCCGTCGACCGGAATGGGCAGCACCTTGGGCAGGGCTTCAGAGAGCAGGGTGGAGTAGTGGGCGTTGTAGCGAACGGAGGCTTGGTGGCAGCCGGTGAGGGAGAGGATGAGGACCGCGTAGACGAGGGCGAGAGCGGAAAAACGACTTCGGGCCATGTTCACCTCACCTCAAAACCAAAGACATCGTCGGTGGACGATACGCGTCGTCGAAGACCGCCTGATTGCAGAGAGACCACGGGCGAAAGACGGGGAAGTATACACCGGAGGGAATGAAATTCAACCCTCCCGGAAGATTCGAGTTACGGGGGTAGGATTCCAGTCATGAAGCGCTGGCTGCTGAGGGGCTCTTGCCTTTGCGTCGCACTCGTCGCGATGCTTGCGATGAACGCCCCCGCGGCTGCGGTCGTGCCGCCGCAGTTGGTCTTTGCAGCCCCGCCGCGCTTCGAGCCCACGGTGGCGCGCCTGCGGGCCTCCACTCCCTCTCAGCTGCCAAGCATCATGCGATTGACGGGTCTCGCCGATCCTGGTCCGCCCATCCGCGTCGTGCTGGCTCCCGAGGGCTCGCCGGAAGCGGGCCTGGTGCCGCGCTGGGTAGTTGGCTACGCCTTTGGGGACCAGGGTCTCATCGTTCTTCTGCCCGAGCGGGTTCCAAGCTATCCGGATTCGTCGCTGGAGGATGTCCTGGCGCACGAGACAGCTCACGTCCTGGTGGCTCGCGCCGCCGCCGGCCGGCCCCTGCCGCGCTGGTTCCAGGAAGGGATGGCGATGATCGCCGGCCGCTCCTGGGGGCTCGACGATCGCACCCGCCTCACCCTCGCCCTGTTGGTGGACCGGCCGGTTTCCCTCTCCTCCCTGGATGGCCGTTTCGCCCGCGGGCAAGCCGAGGTCAATCGCGCCTACGCCATCGCCGGCTCCTTAGTCCGCGACCTCCTCGACCGCTACGGCCCGGGGGTGG
>DATIOS010000556.1:0-6071 GCA_035472915.1 Thermoanaerobaculia bacterium | reverse complement strand
GGCCTCTCCACCTCTCCGGAAACACCTGCGCCCTGGGATGCGTTAACATCTCCAGGGACGGCTCGCTGCCGCGAGCCCACGAGAAAGGAGGGTGGGGGAGAGATGGACATGGTTTTGAGTCTCTTCATCGGCCTCGGACTTGCCGCGGCTTGCGGTTTCCGGGTCTTCGTTCCCTTGCTCATCATGAGCCTGGCGTCGCGGGCGGAGGTGGGGCATCTCACGTTGGGTCCGCACTTTGCGTGGATCGGGTCGACGCCGGCGCTGCTTGCCTTCTCGGTGGCGACGGCGCTGGAGATCGCCGGGTACTACATCCCCTGGGTGGACAACCTGCTGGATACGGTGGCGACGCCGACGGCGATCGTCGCCGGCATCCTGGTGACGGCTTCGGCGATGACCGACGTGAGCCCGTTCCTCAAGTGGACGCTGGCGGTGCTGGCGGGCGGCGGCACGACGGCGGTGTTTCAGGGCATCACGGCGACGGCCCGGCATATCTCGTCGTTCACCACGGGGGGACTGGGCAATCCCGTGCTCGCCACCGCCGAGGCGGGGGGCTCGGCGCTCCTCGCCGTGCTCGCCATCACCCTGCCGGTCGTGGCTTTTCTCTGCGTGGTGTGGCTGATCTGGTTCGGCGCCAAGAAGCTGCTGTTCCGGCGGCCGGCGCCGCGGGCGGCTTGAGCCGCTCCAAGGCGACGAAGGTGCGTTGTGAGACGACTTGCCGCGCTGCTCATCCTGATCGTTCCGGCTCTGCTGGCGGCGGGCTGTGCATCGTCCGGCCCCGTGGGCTCGCCGGAGCTGGCGAAGGATCTGCACGCGCGCGGGCTCGATCCGCACTCCATCGTGGTGCCGTTCGAAATCACCGACGAAATGAAGGCCTGGGCCCACCGGCAGGTGCCGGACTCCACGCCCACGGCGGAGCGGCTCGAAGCGCTGCTGGCAGCCCTGGTGGATCCCACTCGCCTCAACCTGGTTTATGAGGCGGGCCACACCTCAACGGCCCGTGAGGCCTTTGAGAGCCACAAGGCGAACTGCCTCGCCTTCACCAGCCTGTTCGTGGGAATGGCTCGGGAGCTCGGACTGCCGGCCTTCTATCTCGACGTCGACGACGTGGAGAAGTTCGAGAAGGACGGCGACCTCATGGTGGTCTCGGGCCACGTCAGCGGCGGCTACAACATCGGCGGCGGCAAGGTGAAGATCCTCGATTTCACGCCCTTGACCCAGCCCGGATACCGCCGCGTCCGGCCGCTTACGGACCTGCGAGCCGTCGCTCTCTATTACACGAATCGCGGCGCCGAGATGATCCGCAGCGCGCACGCCGACGCCGCCATGACCTGGCTGCGCAAGGCGGTGGTGATCGATCCCGACCTGAGCGGCGCCTGGGTCAACCTGGGCGTGGGTTTGCGCCGCGCGGGCGATATCGCCGGTGCCGAGGCCGCCTATCGCAAGGCCCTGGAAGTGAACCCTGAAGCCGCCGCGGCCTACACCAACCTGGCGGCGCTGCTGCGAATTCGCGGCCGCGACGCCGAAGCCGGAGAGCTGCTCAACCTGGCGGCGCGCGCGGACGGCCGTAACCCCTTCAGCTACATCGCCCTGGGGGATCTCTCCCTCGCGCACGGGCGGCTGGAGGAGGCCCGGACCTTCTATCAGAAGGCGCTGCGGCTGAATCGGGACGACGCCAGCGTCTATGCGGCCCTGGGACTGGTGGCCCTGGCCAAGGGCGACTCTCGCGAGGCCCAGCGCTGGCTGCGCAAAGCCGAGTCGAGGGACCGCCAGAACGAGCGCGTCCGGCAGCTCGGCGACAAGCTCGCCGCTCCCGCGACGCGGACCACGGGATGACCAAGCCCAAGAGCGGCTCCTGTTGACGAATCTCACCTGGCAGATCTGGGCCGACACCGGCGGCACGTTCACGGACTGCCTCGCGGTCGATCCGGTGGGCCGTCTCCACCGCGCCAAGGTGCTCTCGACCAGCGCCGTGCGCGGGCGGATCGCGGCGCGGATGGATGAAGGCCAGGTGCGGGTCGAGCCCGGATGGGCCGTCACCGCCGGATTCTTCCGCGGTTTCCAATTCCGGTTGCTGGGAGAGGAGGCGGCGTCCGTGGCGGTTCTGGACTGGGAACCGGACGGGCGGCTGTTGCATCTCGCCGCGCCGCTGCCGCCGGGACTCAGCCCCGGGGCCACTTTCGAGCTGCGCTCGCCGGAGGAGGCGCCGGTGCTGGCGGCCCGGCTGGTGACCGGCACGGCGCTGGGCGCTCCACTGCCGCCCATCGCCATGCGCCTCGCCACGACGCGGGGAACGAACGCCCTGCTGGAAGGTAAGGGAGCGGCGACGGCGCTCTTCATCACCCGCGGTTTCGCCGACGTGCCCGTCATCGGCACGCAGGCACGGCCGGATCTCTTCGCCCTGGAGATCTTGCGCCCCGCGCCGCTCTATCGCGAGGTGGTCGAGGTTCCCGAGCGCCTGGCGGCGGACGGCTCCGTTTTGCTGCCGCTGGACGTGGAGACCCTGCGGGAGACCGTGGGCGGGCTGCTGGACCGGGGAATCGAGTCGGCCGCCGTGGCCTTGATGCACTCGTATCGCAATCCCTGTCACGAGGAGGAGCTGGGCGAGCTGCTGCGTGCTTACGGCTTTCGCCACGTCTCGCTTTCTTCGCACCTCGCGCCACTCATCAAGCTCCTGCCGCGGGCGGAGACGGCGGTGGTGGACGCCTATCTCTCGCCCATCCTGGAGCGCTATCTCTCGGGAGTTGCGGCGGCGCTGGGGCCGGGCTCGCTGCACGTCATGACCAGCGCCGGCGGTCTCGTGCGGGCGAGCTCGTTCCGCGCCAAGGACGGCCTGTTGTCAGGGCCTGCCGGCGGCGTGGTGGGCGCGGCGCTGGCCGGTCGGAGCAGCGGGTTCGGCCGGGTGATCGCCTTCGACATGGGCGGCACCAGCACCGACGTGGCGCGCTGGGACGGCGACTTCGAGTATCTCTTCGAGCACCGCGTGGGCGACGCTCACCTTGTGGCTCCGGCCCTCGCCATCGAGAGCGTGGCGGCGGGCGGCGGCTCCATCTGCTCCTTCGACGGCGCCCAGCTCAAGGTCGGGCCGGAGAGCGCCGGCGCCTGGCCCGGCCCGGCGTGCTACGGCGCGGGCGGACCGCTGACGCTGACCGACGTCAATCTCATCCTGGGGCGGATCGATCCGGGGCGTTTCGAGATCCCCTTGAATCCGGGAGCGGCGGAAGCGGTCCTCGCCCGCTTGCGGGAGGCGATGGGGGAAACGGATCCGGGAGCCGAGGCGGTGCTCTCAGGGTTTCTGGAGATCGCGGACGAGCGCATGGCCGAAGCGATTCGCGCCATCTCGCTGCGCCGAGGCTACGATCCGGGGGACCATGCTCTGGTGGCGTTCGGAGGCGCCGGAGCCCAGCACGCCTGCGCCGTGGCCGGGCTGCTGGGCATCACCAGCGTCGTGGTGCCGGCGGACGCGGGGCTGCTGTCAGCCCTTGGGCTGGGTGCCGCGGTGGTGGAGCGTTTCGCCCACCGGCAGGTGCTGGAGCCGCTGGAGCGCGTCCGCGGGCGGCTGGCCGGCTGGCTGGCGGAGCTTGGAGAGGAGGCCGCGAAGGCGGTGGAAACGGAAGGCATCGCGCCCGGGGAGATCACCGTGCGGCGCCGGCTGCTCAACCTGCGTTTCGCCGGCCAGGAAGCGTCGCTCTCCGTCGAGTACGAGGGAGACGAGGCGGTCGAGCGGGCGTTCGACGCCGCCTACCGCGAGATCTACGGCTACGCGCCGGAAGGACGGGCGATCGAGCTGGAGTCCCTCCGCGTGGTGGCGTCGTCGCGTCCTGGCACCGAGGCGGTGGCGCCGGCTCAACCTTCCAAGGCCCACGATGCGTTGCCCGCAGGGACCCGCCGTTGTTGGACCGGCGCGGGCTGGCGGGACGTCTCCTGCTTCGATCGCTCCGCGCTCGCTCCCGGCGCCGCGTTCGCCGGCCCCTGCCTCGTTCTGGAAGATCACAGCGCCACCTTCGTGGGAGAGGCGTGGGGGGGGCGGGTGGACGGCGCGGGTCACCTGGTTCTCGCTTCGGCCCGTGGGGTAGAGTGATTTCCGTGGAACCGGAACTGGACCTCGATCTCACCGGCCGGCGGCGCGACGATCCCATTCCCGGCTACGCCCAGCGGCTGCGGCCCGCGGTGCGCATCTGCACCTTCCAGTTGGGAACCGTGGTTGTTCTGGGCGTGCTCTGCTGGGCCTTGACGCGGCAAGGCGGTGGGATTCCAGGCTTGCCAACGTCGGTGCCGCTGGTGCTGAGCCTCCTGGCCGCGATGATGATCCTGCTCTCCTCGCGCTTTCGGTCGACGCCGGTCAGGAGGGCGATTCCCCGGTCTTCCGTTCTGCCGGTCAATTCGGACAACGTTCTTGCCGCCTACAAACGGGGCACGCTGATGAGCTTCGCTGTCCTGGAATTCGCCGCGGTGTTGGGGATCGGAGTGGCGCTGACCACGGGCTCCGGCACCTACGGAATGGTTCTCTGTCTCGCCAGCGCGTTTTGCATGATCACCCGCTGGCCCCGTGCCTCTGAGCTTGATCGATTGATCCGCGGCCGGGCGACCCTGTAATGGAACCCGCCCGGCGGCTCCAGTTCGTCTGCGGCGCCCTGGCGCTGAGCCTCGTGCTGATGAACGTCGTCATCACCTTTCTCTGGCTTTCCCGCTCCTTGCCGCCAAAGCTCCTACCTGAGTCCGAAGTCCTCGGGATGTTCGCCTCTGCGCTGATCCTTCTGGTGGCCGCGCCCTCGGTCAAGAGAGCGATCCTGAAGCGTACGGAGGCTGAATTCGAAGGCGACCGCGAGCGTTGGATCGCTGCCTGGATTCACGGCACTTTCATCGCCTTCGTGCTGCGAGAGGGCGCAGGCCTGCTCGGCTTCGTGCTCGCGCTGTTGAGCGGCAATCCCTGGTGGAGCTGGGCGACGGGCGCCGCGGCCCTGCTGGCGATGTTCGTGGACCGGCCGCGGGGTTAAATTTTCGCTCGAAAAACGGATCGATTTACGTCTCGGGCTCGGCCCGCAGGGAGAAGCGCTCTCGGCGAGGGACGATCGGGACGAAGCGGTTGATCCAGGCGAACAGGCCCAGGAGTTGGAAGCGCCAGCGCAACGCGAAGGCGGGCCGTGGGAAGACGTTGCCGGCGAGGATCGACATGGCGGCGCGGTGCAACTCGAGCGGTCCTTCCCCGTTGAGGAAGAGCTCGCGGAACGAATGGTCGTAGTACAGGTCGACCAGGCGGAAGAACGCCGCGGAGCTTTGTTGGATGAAGCGGATGTAACGCCGCCGCAGGGGCGCGGGCGCCGCGCCCTGACGCACGATGGCGAGGATGGCCCGTCCCGCTTCGGCGCCGCTCATCATTCCCAGGCAGACGCCGGTGGAGAAGATCGGATCGACGAAGGTCGCCGCGTCGCCGGCCAGGAAGTAACCGGGGCCGGCGTAGGGCGCGCAGCGATAGCTGAAATCGGCCAGGACGTGGGTTTCCGTGAGCACCTTCGCGCCGGCGGTGCGCTCGCGCAGCACCGGACAGCGGGAGATCCCCCAGGTGAGCATCTGATCGGGCGGAAGCCCCACCTTCCGGGCCTCATGGTCGTGCAGGACCATGCCGATGCTGGTGCGGGTTTCGTCGAGGGGAATCATCCAGAACCAGCCCTCTTCGCAGACCACGATCACGATGTAGCCGCCCTCGTCGCCCGGCCGCCGCCAGACGTTCTCGAAGTGCCCGAAGTAGGCGACCTTTTTCAGGCGGGGGAGGACGCGACGCAGGCCCAGGTGCTTGCCGAGCAGCGTCGACTGGCCGCTCGCGTCCACCAGGTAGCGGGCGGAGACGTTCCCTTCGTCGGTGGCGACCTCGACCCGCCCGTCCTCCAGGCGCAGGATCTTGCGCACGGCGAGACCCTCGCGGACGTCGACGCCCGCCTGCCGGGCGGTGTCGAGCAGCCGGGCGTCGAACGGCGCGCGTTCGAGGTTGAACGACATCGGCTCGCTGGGGACCAGGCTCATGGTGAAGGGGAATAGAGACGCCTCGCCGCCGCTGCCGAGGATGAACTCGGCGC
>DATIOS010000555.1:0-11863 GCA_035472915.1 Thermoanaerobaculia bacterium | reverse complement strand
GCTCCGGCGGCCTCTTATATCCCCCTGATGGACGCTCACTTCGCCACGACGGACACTCACTCCGCCACGACGGACACTCACTTCGCCTCGATGGACGCTCACTTCGCTCCGATGGACACCCACTTCGCCTCGGAGGACACTCTCATCGCCATGATGGACACCTACATCGCCTCGATGGACGCTCACATCGCGCCGATGGACAGTCACATCGTCACGATGGACGCTTACTTCGTGACGATGGACACGTCCATCGTGACAATTTATCGGTCCATCGGCTGAAATGACACGTCCATCCTGGCAACTTATCGGTCCAACGGCTGAGATGACGCGTCCATTGTGACAATGTGTCGGTCCAACGGCTAAAATGACCTGTCCATCGGCGCGATTTATCGGCCCAACGGCTAAAGTGACGCGTCCATTGTCAGAACTTATCGGTCCAACGGCTAAAGTGACGCGTCCATCCTGGCAACTTATCGGTCCAACGGCTGAAATAACGCGTCCATCGTGACGATGTGTCGGTCCAACGGCTAAAATGCCAGGCTCTTTCACTCCGCCCGCAGCGCCTCGATCGGATCGAGGGCGGCAGCGCGGCGGGCGGGGAGGAGGCCGGAGAGGAGACCGGTGACCAGGCTGACGCTGACCGCCAGGGCCACGAAGAGCGGCGGCGTGCTCACCGGCAGGCCGGGGACGGCGAGGCGGAGAAGGCCGGCGACTCCCATGCCGCCGAGGACTCCCAGTGCGCCACCTGCCGTCGACAGCGCCGCCGCCTCGGTCAGGAAGAGGATGTGGATCTGGCGTTGCGTGGCCCCGATCGCCCGGGCGAGACCGATCTCCGCCGTGCGCTCGCCGACCGCGATCCACATCATCGTCAGGATGCCGATGGCGCCGACCAAAAGCGAGATGCTGGCGATGGCGCCGACCGCCATGGTCACCACGTCCATGACGTTGCCGAAGACTTCCAGCATGGCTGCCTGGGTGGTGACCGAAAAATCCTCGCTGCCGTGGCGTTCGGTCAACAGGCGGCGGATGTCCCGCTCGACGCGCCCGGCCATCCCGGCGTGGGTGTAGACCACGTCGATCTCCTTGAGCTCCGGGAGATTGAACAGCTTCATGGCGCTCGCCACCGGAATGTAGGCGGAGTCGTCGAGATCGAAGCCGAGGAACTGCCCCTTCGACGACATCACGCCGATCACCCGGAAGCGGGTGCCGGCGATGTGCACGAAGCGGCCGAGGGCGTTGGCCTCCCCGAACAACTCGCGTTTCACCTTGGGCCCCAGCACCGCCGCCTGGAAGCCCCGCTGCGGATCGCCGGCAGGCCAGAATCCTCCTTGGCGGACCATGAACTTCCACGCCTTGGGCACGTTCGGTGTCACGCCGTAGATGAAGATGCTACGCCCGCGGCCGTTGGCCTCCACCTTGGCCGAGCCGAAGGCCACGGGGACCACCTCCTCGACCCCCGCCACCCGCGCCACCGCCAAGGCGTCGTTCAGCGTCAGCTTGTGGGTCGTGCCGCCAAAGACGCCGGGGATGCCGCTGGTCTGCGTCTTACCCGGCTGAATTCCCATCAGGTTGGTGCCGAACTGGGTGAATTGCCCCACCATGAAGCGTCGCGTTCCTTCGCCGATCGAAGTGAGAAGGATCACTGAGGCGATGCCGATGGCGATTCCCACCATGGAAAGGAAAGAGCGCAGGCGGTGACCTAAGACGGAGCCGAGGGCGAGGCGGAGAAGATCGCGCATGGCCGCTTTTCCCTTCAGCGTGAAGCGAGTGCCAGCACCGGATCGAGCCGGGCCGCCCGGCGCGCCGGCAGCAGGCCGAAGAGGATGCCCACTCCCAGCGCCAGACCGAGGGAGGCGAAAACCGCCCAAACCGGCGGGCTTGCCGGCAACGCCGGGTAGAGCTGCACCATCAGACGCACGGCCAGCCAGCCGGCTCCGAGGCCGAGCAGGCCGCCGCCCCCCGAGAGGAGCGCCGCCTCGGTGAGGAAGACGGTCAGCACCTGCCGCCTCCCTACGCCCACCGCCCGAAGCAGACCTACCTCCCGCGTGCGTTCCGAAACCGAGACCAACATGACGTTCATGATGCCGATGCCGGCCACCGACAGCGAGATGGCGGCGATCGCCCCCACCGCCAGGGTGAGCACGCCCAGGATCTGGGAGAAGGTGGCGACCACCGCGTCTTGGGTCAGCACCGTCACGTCCTCCTCGCGGTGGCGCTGGATGAAGAGCTTGAGAACCTTGTCCTTGACCGGACCGAGGGCGGCCGTGCCGCGCACCTGGACCATGATGCGGAAGAGCGAGCGGCGGTCGAACATGCGCATCGCCGTGGCCACGGGCACGAGGGCGATGTCGTCGAGATCCATGCCGAGCTGCTGGCCGCGGGGGGCGAGGACGCCGGTCACTCGCATACGCCAGCCGCCGATGCGCACCACCTGTCCCACCGGCTCTTCGGCGGGGAAGAGCTCGCGGGCCAGCTTGGAACCGAGCACCACCACCGGCCGGCCGCGCTGGATGTCCTCGGCGGGGAGGAAATCGCCGTGCCCCATGACCAGCCTGCGTACCTCCAGGAAATCCCGCGTCGTGCCCGCGATGGGCACCTGCCGGCGCCGCGCTCCATGGGCGACCGACTCGGTGCCAACCACCAGCGGCGCGATCTTCTCCGCTTCGGGGATGACGCGGAGAATGGTCTCCGCGTCTTGCAGGGTGATGTCGTGGGCTCCCGCGGCGACTCCGGGAATGCCGGTGGTCTCCGATTTGCCGGGAATGACGATCAGCAGGTTGGTGCCGATGCTGGCGAACTGGTCGATGACGTAGATCCGCGCGCCTTCGCCCAAGGCCGTCAAGGTGATCACCGCCGCCACGCCGATGGCCATGCCGAGAAGGGAGAGGAAGGTCCGCAGCCGGTGTCCCGAGAGCGCCCCAAAGGCGAAGCGGAAGAGGTCGGGAGCCGTCAGGAGGCCGCGACCTCCGGCGCCATCAGCAGGTTGGGCGTTTTCGCCACGTCCGTGCCGGCCAGGCGGCGGACGATGTGGCCGTCCACCAGGACGATCACCCGGTCGGCGCGGGCGGCCACTGACGGGTCGTGAGTCACCACGATCAGCGTCGTTCCCTGGTCGTTCAGGTGCTCGAGCAGGTCGAGAATCTGGCGGCCCGAAGTGGTGTCCAGGTTGCCGGTGGGCTCGACGGCGAGCAGCAGACGGGGCCCCATGACCATGGCGCGGGCGAGCGCGACGCGCTGGCGCTCGCCGCCGGAGAGCTGATCTGGCCGGTGGTCGCCGCGGTCGGCGAGGCCCACCGCGGACAGGGCCGCATTGACTCGGTCCCGGCGCTCGCCGCGCGGCACTTCGGCGAAGACCATCGGGAGCTCCACGTTGTCCGCGGCTGTGAGGCGGGGAACCAGGTGAAAGGACTGAAAAACGAAACCGATCAGGTTGCGGCGGACGTCCGTCAGCTCCACGTCCGACAGCCGGGCCACCTCGCGGTCCGCCAGCCAGTAGGAGCCGCTGTCGGGGCGGTCGAGGCAGCCGAGGAGATAGAGGAGAGTGGATTTGCCGGAGCCCGAGGGACCCATGATCGCCACGTGCTCGCCGTTCTCCACCGTCTCGTCGATGTCCACCAAAGCGTGGACGGGCTGGCCGCCGAGCAGATAGGTACGGCAGATCTTTTCCAGGCGGATCACGGGGTCGTCCCGGCCTTGGCCTCCCGGGCGATCCGCACGGCGGCGCCCGCCTTGATGTCCGGGCTGTCCAGAGTGGTGACCACTTGATCGCCCTGCGCCAAGCCGGAGCGCACCTCGGTCCAATCCCAGTTCTTGAGACCGATGGTGAGCTGGCGCTCCACCAGGTGGCCGTCGTGGACCAGCAGCACCCGGTTGCCTTCCAGGAGAGCCGGCGTGGGCACCCGCAGGACATTGTCCCGCACTTCCAGGATCACCTCGACGTCGGCCGACGTGCCGGGCAGCAGGCGCAGCGGCGCCGGGGACGCTGCCAGATCCACGAAGTCGGCCTCGATCTCGATCGTGCGATTCTGCTCCTCGCGGTCCAGGACGTAGGGCGCGAGGCGCCGCACCCGCCCGGGGAAGCTGCGGCCGGGATAGGAATCCACCGTGATGCGCACCGGCTGACCCGGCTGGATGCGCGCCGAGTCCGCCTCGTCCATGGGGGCGCTGACGTAGATCGAAGCCGGATCGATGAGATCGATGACCGGCGGGATGGGAAGACCCGGCGGCGAGGGCGTGGTGTACTCGCCAAGCTCGATCGAGATATTGGCGACGATGCCGTCGAAGGGCGCGTGGATCACCATCTGGCTGTCCTGGCGCTGGGCGAGCTCGATGGTGGCGCGGGCCTGCTCGATGCCGGCTTGCGCCGCGTTGCAACCCGCATCGGCGGCCTGCGAGGCACTGGCGACGGCATCGAGGGCGTCGGTGGAGATGATGCCGTCGGCGGCCAGCTTGCGCTGGCGGGCGAGCTCGCGCCGTGACCGCTCGGCGCCGGCGCAGGTCTGCCGGCGTTGGGCCTCGGAGGCCTGGAGCTCGCGGCGGGCGACCCCGAGTTGGCCTTGCAGCACCCGGTCGTCGAGGCGCAGCAGAACGTCCCCGGCCTTCACCCTCTCTCCCTCGCGATGGGGGATCTCGATGGCCCGGCCGCCGACCTCGGGGGAGATCTGGGCGCGGCGCCGCGCCTTGATCGTCCCTGCCCGCGAGTTGGTGATCGTCGACTCGACCCGCCCGCGGGCGACTGCCGCCACCTTCACTTCCAAGGGCTTCGGAGCGAGCACCGTCCGCCGGAGCGCGAACCCCGCCAGGACGACTCCCACGACTATTGCGAGACGGATCAGCCAGCGCCGCATAGCGGCGTGACTTTACCAGGCGGGGAAGCGCGGTGCACGTTCGGGTTATAGTAGGCATCTCACGAAAAGGTACCCAATGATCCGCCCTGGCATGAAGGACCTATGCGACGCGTGATGATCGTCATCATCGCTGTCATCTTGGTTGGCTACTTGAGTGGTTGCGCCCTGCTGTACGCTTTCCAGCGATCACTCATCTATTTTCCGCAGCCGCGGACCTACGGCGGTCCGGCGACCACGGCTACCCTCCAGCTGCCGGGCGTATCGCTCTCCCTGTCGGTACGGCCCCACGCAGGTCCGAAGGCCCTGATCTACTTTGGCGGCAATGCCGAAGATGTGTCGCGCAGTCTTCCAGAGCTCTCCGTGGCCTTTCCGGAACACTCGATCTACATGCTCCATTACCGTGGCTACGGCGAGAGCTCCGGAGAGCCCTCTGAAAAGGCGATCTACTCGGACGCGCTGGCGCTGTTCGACAAGGTGCACGCCGAGCACGCCAATGTCACGGTCGTGGGGCGCAGCCTCGGTAGCGGAATCGCAACTCGATTGGCGAGCGAGCGGCCCGTCAGCCGCTTGGTGCTGGTCACGCCCTACAACAGCTTTCAGGAATTGGCGATCCGCCAGTATCCCTATTTTCCTGTGAAATGGATACTCAAGGATAAATTCGAGTCGTGGCGCTACGCAGCGCGGATCACGGCGCCCACACTGCTGGTGGCGGCCGAGCACGACGAGATCATCCCGCGTTCGAGCACCGAGTCTCTCTTTCATCACTTTTCGCCGGGTATCGCGAAGATGGAGATCATTCGCGGCACGGGGCACAACTCGATCTCCGGCAGCCCTGAGTACATGGATCTCTTGAAGTCAGAGTAGGGCATCCCGCCGCCGCTGCTCAGGTGTCTCTGAGGGACTAACGCAACTCATCAGGAGAAAAACCATGTCGATTACGAAGCAACGTCTGTCCTTGCAGTCCCCGGCACGGCCGCTACGGGGCCTGCCTGCTGTCGCGCTGTTCCTGTCGCTCGCCTCCCTTCCGGTCGCGGCATCCGCGATCGAGATCAAGAACGTCAAGGGCGATGGCACATGCCCCGCCGATTGGGTGCTGCTCAGCGCCGCGGAGGCCAAGGCCAACCAGGCGGCGGCCTGCCGTGTTCTCGGCCAATGGGACATCGCGCGGCTCGCCGCCGGCGGCTCGATGGACGGCCCCGGCTACAACTGCCAGATCCGCAGCTCTGACAAGCGGACGCTCGGCAACTCGCTGTGCATCAAGCCGGAAACCCTGGAGACAGGAAAGTTGAAGGTGTGCATGTACCCTGGGTTCCTCCCCTTCGTCGGCATGAACAAGATCCAGGAATGGATTGGCTGGGACGTGACGTATCTCCAGGGCTTTGCAGGTCAGCAGAACCTCAGGTTCGTGCCGGTCAATATCCCGGACTTCAATAACATTTGGACGCTGCCGGGAAACAACACGTGCGACATCGCAGCCTCGGGAATCTCCGACCTTCCCGCGCGCCGGCAGCAGACCGGCACCACCGGCGACTGGTCGGACCATTACTACAGCGTGTACCGCTCCTTCGCCGTGCGCTCCGCGGACGATGGCAAGCTCAAGGAGGTTGCCGACCTCAAGGGGAAGACGGCGATCGTCACCCTGAAATCGACCGCCGATCTGGACCTCACCAATCGCCTCGCTTGCGCCAAGATCCCTGAGTGTGAGAACCACCATGTCACTCCTTCGTGCGTGGACGTCTTGAGAACGAACAACGAAGAGGAGTCGGCGAAGAAGGTGCTCGACGGCAGCGCCTTCGCCTATGGCGGCGGTCTCGGAAGCATTCAATACCTGGCCCGGACACTGGGCGGCCTGGCCGTGGCGTGGCCGCACTGCAACACGGAGATAGTGCAGAACGACTGTAAACCGGTCGACGAGCCCTTCTCCTTCGTTGTGCGCCACGCCAGCGCCGGCCTCCTGGAAGCGCTCAACGAGTACATCGCGAACCAGAATTATCCGGGAAAGGTCCCCACAGGACTGACTTGCCGCTAGCTGTATCAGCGTCGAGCCCGGCTCGATCCGGCCAACCTCCGCATCGCGTGTGAGCTGACCGAGCTGAGCTTCGCACTCTACCCCTCGTGCGCAGTCCGCTAGCGCGAGGGCGACCTCGACCCGCTTTCCGGGCTTGCCGGCACCCTTCTCTTGAAAGGTTGCCGTTTCCCGGCGCTGGAGCCGGGGAGCCAAGACCTCGGAGAACTCATGAAAAAGAACCTCAAGAAGATCGTCCTGGCCAAGGAGACCCTCCGCAACCTGACCGTCCTCGATACCACCGCGGTCGAGGGCGGCATCAGCACCAATGTGTGCACGAACACCTCCGACTTCCGCTCCTGCGGGCCGTACTCCGTCACCGTCTGCCCGCCGGGCACCGGCTGCTGATCTCGGCTGCTCTCCGCCGCTCGGTCCCCTCACAGGCCGAGCGGCGGAGTGCCTTCGAGGGTCGACCGCGTGAGCCGGGGAGCTGTTCCCGGCTTCCACGGCGTGACGCGATGGAGCACCCGGTAGGCGAGGGGGGCCGCCGTCCGCGCGGTCCGACCGTCGATCTTCTCGCCCTGCGGATAGCGCACGACCTCGCGCAGCCGGCGCGAGTACATTCCCTGGGGGCGATCCTCCGGATACCAGACGACCTCGTAGACGAAGTCTCCCAGGTGGAGGACGAAGTCGAGCCGCCGTCCGTCGCCCGCGCGCTCGTCCTCCCAGATCATCCGGCGGTAGGCGGTGGAGGCGCCCTGGGTCACGTTCTGGCAGCTCACAAAGGCGAAGCGCACGACTCGCGGATCGTCGCCGGCGGGCGCCGTGAGAGTCCGGCCGGGGCGGCTCTGATTGCCGGCGTCGTCGACGAAGCGGTACCAGTAGATCTTCCCCGGCGCGAGACCCGCGGCGAGCACCCGGCAGGTCCAATCGTTCTCCTGGGATATGGCGGCCCGGTTGGAGGAAACGATCTTTCGGAACTGGGGATCCCGGGCGATTTCGACGAGAAGGACCTTGGCTCCCTCGCCCGGTCCGTAAGGCCGGCGGGTCCAGAGGACGACGCTTTCAGGTTCGGGATCGGCCGAGGCGACACCCTGGGGAAAGAGATCCCGCCGTTCCCGCCGTCTTCCCGGGCTGCCGTCCGCAAAAACGCCCCGCCAAGCGAGCGAGGCGCCCAGCGCCGCCGCGGCCAGGATCGCTTCCCGTCTCGTCATTCTCATCACCGGCGACCTTGAGAAGGAAGAGCGCGGGTATCCGCCGCGTCGGTGGTCAGACAGTAGCGGCCGAAGCTGGCGACGGTCGTCACCACCGTAGCCAGGAAGAAGATCGCGAGGAGAAGACCGGCGAGCAGGCGTCGAGGGCGAGAGAACCGTCGAGGCGTGGTGGCAAGGTCTGACGGCGTCTCGAGAATGCCGATCGGGTTGACGCGCGGTGGCTCCATGAAGGATATCTTACCTTTCCCGAAGGAAGGTTCTCATGGCGAGCCTCAGCGAGCAGACCCTGGACTGGCCCGGGCGACGCGAGATCCCTCAGTCGAAGACCTCGGTCGGCACAGGTGTCAGGGTCGGCAGCTTGTTCACGATCAGCCGAGACAGACCCGCGCCCACCACGGCTCCCACCAAGGCGAAGAGGTAAACGGCACCCATCGCGTCGCCTCCGCCGGCCACAACCGCCCCGAGGATCGCCCCGAAAACCTCGCCGCCGAACCACAACAGGACGGTCAGAAGCTTATACAGACCGGGCTTTTTTCCCTTCTTCTCCGCGATGGCTCCATTCTTCCGGGTCAGGTAAATGAGCGCCAGGATTTCCAGCATGTCAGTCTCCTTGTCCGTAGCCTTGATTGCTGCAAGCCAATACGGCTCTCCCCATCGCGGGGCACGTCTCTGCCTTGGGCGTCAAGCTTCACCTCTCTATGACCAACCCACCGAAAGAATTTCAGGGGGGACATCCGAATCGGCGATATGATTGCGGACCCCATGAGCAGCGCCAACCCTCTCGACTTCACCGCCACCCTTGAGGAGTATCTGGGACAGGCGGAGTCCCTCCTCGGCGCCTTGAAGTCCGGCGACGAATCCGCGGAATGGCGCTTCAAGTGGATGCATCCACTCTTCCGCGACAAGTCCGTGGCCGAGGTGAGAGCCGCAGCGCTCGACCTTGGCGACGCGCAGGCGGTCGTCGCGCACGAATATGGTTTCGAGAGCTGGGCGAATCTCGCGGCATTCACCGACGCCGTCAAGCGCGACGGTCCAGTGGCGCGATTCGAAGCCGCGGTGGAGGCGGTCATCTCGGGTGATGTGGCAACGCTTCGCTCGATGTTGCGCGAGCACCCGGAGCTGAGCCGCGCGGTCTCGACGCGGCGGCACAAGGCCACGCTGTTGCACTATGTCGCCGCCAACGGCGTTGAGGATGGGCGACAGAAGACACCCGCGAACGCGGTCGAAGTCGCGAAGGTTCTTCTGGACGCCGGCGCCGAGGTCGATGCGCTGGGTGACATGTACGGTGCCAGGTGCACGACCATGAGCCTGCTGGTATCGAGCTGTCATCCGGCCGAGGCCGGCTTGCAAAGCGCGCTCGCGGAAACGCTGCTCGACCACGGCGCCGCCTTCGAAGGGCCCGGCTCGCGTTGGCGCTCTGCCCTCACCACCGCCCTGGCGTTCGGGTACCGGGACACCGCCGAAACGCTCGCCCGCCGGGGCGCGCCGGTGGACAACCTAGCCGCGGCCGCCGGGCTGGGCCAGCTTGAGGATGCCGCCAGCCTGCTGCCGGTCTCCGATCCCCAGAGCCGGCACATCGCCCTGGCGCTCGCCGCCCAGCACGGCCATACGGAGGTCGTGTGCCTGCTCCTCGATGCGGGCGAGGAGCCAAGCCGGTACAACCCCGAAGGTTTCCATTCCCATTCGACGCCCCTCCACCAAGCCGTCTGGTCCAACCATCTGGAGGTCGTGAAATTGTTGGTAGAGCGCGGCGCGCGCCTCGATATCCAGGACACGATCCATCAGGGCACGCCCCTCGATTGGGCTGACTATGGGAGACGGACGGCGATTGCGGATTACCTGAGAGGGAGAGGCGCTCCGGGCGGCTGAATCTCCCGTATGCCTTTCAGGAAAACGCTGGAGCCGGAGACAGGGGTGGCTCTTGGAGCTAGAATGGCGTTATGACGACGCTCCGACTGAACGGCCGAATCACTGAAGAGGGAGGGCTCGAAATCGACCTCCCTCCCGGACTCCCGCCGGGTGAGGCCCGGATCACGATTGAGATCCCGATGGAACCGGGCTTGAGCTCTGACGACCTCGACCAGGCATTGAAAGCGAGCCCGATGACCGGTGCGGAGATCGTTCGAGCGGGCCTTACGGGTGGTTGGTCCGGTATCTCGGACGGCGCGGATTGGGTGGAAGAGAAACGACGGCAGCGCCGCGTGGAGAGAAGCCGGAGGTGATCGGGCTCCTCGACACGGCTATCGTCATCGACATCCTTCGAGACCATCTGCCTGCCATCTCTTGGCTGCAAGCACAACAGGAGCCACTCGGCTTGAGTCCCGTTGTCTGGCTCGAAATCATTGAGGGTGCCGCAAGCAAGCCGGATCAAAAGCGAGCTGTCCAACTTCTTGAGCGTTTCGAGCGGGTCGAAGTCGCACCTATGGATTTCGACTGGGCCATTCGTGGTGCGCTGGCTCTTCGGCTGAGCCATAACATCGACATGATGGACTGTTTGATCGCCGCTTCAGCTCAACGGCTCCAGCTCCCTCTCTTCACCCGAAACCTCAAGCACTTTCAGCCCTTGATTGGGTCGCTCGCTCTCAAGCCGTACTGATTCCAGGTTGCTGAGCTACGAGTGACAGGGTTTCCGAATCTGAACTTTCGGCGTCGATCAACTTGGCCGCGAGCTCTGCCGAAAAGAACTTCAGGAGGTCGGAGGCCTTTCCCTCCCCGCTTGCCGGGTAGCCGCGATCTCAACGTCAATCTCCGCTGGGGTGGTGGCGTCCGTACCTCGCTCGACTGATTGCTGCTGGATCTCCAACACTGCTGCGATCGCCTTTGACCTGCGGATCGCAGCCGAGGTCTCCTTACTCACCGCTTGCATACTTCCAATCCTTCTCAAGCTCCTCCTCGCCATAATGGCGCGGAATCTCCCGCTGGGCCAGCAGTCGACCGAACTCGAACCGGTCGAGCTTCGAGAGCTTGGACGCCTTGCTGAACGATAGCGCGTTCCGCGCGTAGAGCGCTACCGCCAGCTCCTTGAACAGCTCATCGACCTGCTGCCCGGGCGAGAGGCGAAGTGCCTTCTCGATCGAATCCGGAATCTCCAAGACCAAGCTCATGTCGCTTCAAGCCTACCGCACCTCACCCGCCCTGCCGCCCTCCCCTCGAGTACCGCGTCTCGTGGTACGCCGTCCCCTCGCTCCCTGCCTGGATGGTGCCTTCGTTGGCCATCCGGCGTAGAACGTCCGAAACGGTTCGCTGACTGATGGGCCGCTTCATGTGGGGCGCGTAGCGGCGGTTGACTTCCGATGCCACGGCTGTTGCGGTAAAGGGCTCGCCGTCCGGCTGGCTCTGGACGACATGGCGCACGAGCCTGCTCATCATCAGGCGGCCCGACGCGGGCCGTTCTTCCGGCGGAGGTTGGAGAGAGGACGGCGGAGCGACGGGAATCCGGGCCAGTTCGAGCGCCGGTACCGCCGCGGCTCGAAAGGTCTCCAGATGCTGACGGACCTTCTCCAGCTCCGCGGCGTGCATCGCCCGCTGCTCTCGATGATGGGCCTCTTTCTGCGTGTGCACGGCCTCCTGCTCGCCGTGGAACGCCGCGCGGGCTTCCAGATTTGCCACGACGTCTTCAACCGACAGCTTCGCGCTCATCAAATTCCTCCGGATTCCGTCGACGACGGCTCAGCCCGTCCGACGTTGCGGTGACGCTGTACATAATACCGCAGAGCCAGATGATTTTACGGCAGAGCATGGCGCGACAGAGGGATGTCACCAGACTATGCCGCAGAGCCGCCGTCAGGGGTCTCAAA
>DATIOS010000554.1:0-6864 GCA_035472915.1 Thermoanaerobaculia bacterium | reverse complement strand
AGGTCTGGATGCCACCTCCACCCAGTCAAGCCTCGCCGGCCAGTTCGAGAATCCGGGCTCGGAGTCCTGCCGAGAGCCGGTAAGAGTGGGAAGCGAGTTGATCCAGGGTATCGCCGACCCGATCGATCAGACCTCTCTCCTTCGCCAATAAAAGAACTGCTCCCGTGCCGACGATCTTGAGACCTCTCGAGCTCGCTACGCTCCGACCGCGCTTTTCGTCGATAAGCAGCCTGGCATCCTGTTGCTGCGCCAAGACGATGGCCTCCGCCTCTCCATCCCCCAGAACCTCTTTGAGCTCGTCGAGATCGGTCGTGGGGCGCGGAGCCTCAACTGTCATCCAGGCTTCCTGAAATGCAGCCGCCAAGGCCTCGAAGCCAGGCCGGAGCAACGAAATCTGAAGCTCATCGTATACTTTTGGAGGAACCACGACCTTCGAGTAAAGGCCCCCGAGAAGCGAGAGCAGGCCGACGCGGGCCATGCCGATCAGCGGCCCGGCGTCTGCGATGATGAGATCACTTTCCAGCGCCAGCCACCTCAAGCTCTCGCTCCAACTCATCTGGGGAATAGTCGACGGCGGGAATTCCTGCCTGCCCAAGCAGGTCGAGGAAATCCACGATCGGCATACCCGCAACCTTGGCGCTCTGAGAGAGGGATGCCTGCCCCGATTCGAATAGATGGAGAGCCATCGCGCGGTGAATTCCGTGATCCAACAGCCGCTCATCGAATGGCACTGCGAGGATGGCAGGCCGGCCGTCCTTGGTGATCAGCGAGAGCCGGCCCTCCTCGGCGTCCCGGAGTAGGTCGTCCGAGCGCTGAGTAAGGTCTTGAACGGTGAAAATGTCCAGGGGCTCCATACAATTCTCCGTGCATCCTGTTGGGGCGATGTTCCTACGCCTTGCATTCTGCCATATCGCATAGAGCGACGGGGCACAAGCCAACCCTAAGCCTTCCCCAGCACCGCCTCCACCTCCGGCAGGTCGATGAGCAGAGCGCCGCTGGTGACGAAACGGGTGGGATCGAACTCGTAGTCGCGGATCACCCGCCGGAACACCTCTTTCAAGGCCCGGGCTCCCAGACGGGGCTGGCGGCCGGCCTCGGTGGCGATGCGGCGCACGGCGTTCGGCGAGATTGCCAGATGGATGCCGCGGCTCTCGAAGTAGGCCCGGCTCTGGTGGAAGGCGGACTCGGGAGTCTCGAGGAAGATGCGCACCAGCTCATCCTGGCCTAAGTCCTGGAGCAGGACGACGGCGTCGAAGCGCGAAAGGAACTGCGGGCTCATGCCGTAATCGAAAAGGTCCTCGTTGCGCAGCCAGTCGCGAAGCCGAAAGACGAGCTTCTCCGCCACCTTTCCGCCCTCGACCACGGTGACCGGCTGGAGCGCGCCCCGGTCCCTGCCGATGGTGACCCGGTCGAAGACGGCGTCGTAGAGTCCTTCAAACGCCCCGGCGCAAACGAACAGGAGGTCCGACGAGTTAACGACGACCGAGGCGCCCCCGGCCCAGGCTGGCAGGGTCAGGGGTACTGCCTCGTTTTCGATGAGGGTCAGCAAGGCCTCCTGGGCGCGGATGCCTGCCACGTTCGGCTGGCCCCCGACGTGGGAGCGAATCTTGTCCACCTCGTCCACGAACACCAGTCCCGAGGCGGCGCGGCGCAGCAGCATGTCGACCGGCGCCGAGGGCCCGAGCTGCTCTCGCGCCCGGTCGAGGAGCCGCCCCAGCACGACCTCACCGGGCCGGCCCCGTTCAGCCTCCTCGCCCAGCACGTTGGCGTGGATGCGCACCACCGCTGAGCGCGCCACCAGCACCGGGTCCGAACCGAGATAACCCTCGACAGCCCGCATCAACGTCGTCTTGCCCGTGCCCGACGAGCCGATCATCAGGATGTTGCCGACCCGCAGCCCAGCCAGTTGCTTGGAGAGGGCCACGGAGATCTCCCGCACCGACTCTTCCTGCCCCAGGATGCGGCGGGTGAGAGCCTCGGCGATCTCAGCCGGGGGAGGAGCGGTTTGAGTCTGCGCCGGCATGGTTCTCACACCCGCATCAACACCGCTCCCCAATGCAGGCCGGCGCCGAGGGCGGCGAAGGCCACCAGCGCGCCTTCCGGAGCTTTGCCGAGACGCCGGGCCTCGTGAAAGGCCAGGGGCAGGGTGGCGGACGTGGTGTTCCCGTACTTCTGGATGTTGTTGTAGACCTTGTCGTTCGGCAGGCCGAGGATCTGCTGGGCCTTCTCGTTGATGCGCAGATTGGCCTGGTGCATGATCAGGAGGTCCAGATCCTCCGTGGTATAGCCGCAGCGTTGGAGCACCTCGACGGTCACCTGTGGCATGCGGCTGACGGCGAGCTTGAAGACCTGCCGGCCGTCCATCATCGGCACGGTTTCCGCGGCCTGGATCATGTCGCAGGAGATGAACGGGCGGCGGGCCGAGCCACCACCCGGGACGTAGAGAATCTCTTTGTGATTGCCGTCGCCATAGAGGGCCGCGGCGAGGATGCCCCGGCCGCTGTTGTCCTCCGGTTGCGCCCGGAAGACCATGGCCCCTGCGCCGTCGCCGAACAACACGAGCAGATGGCGGAAGCGCGAATTCCACTGGAAGTCCTCGTCCGACAGCGGCCCCGGATCGCGGCCGTGGAGCACCTCGAAAGTGCGGTCGGAGAACGGCATCAGGGAGGTGTGGACGTCGGTCCCCACCAGCAGGACCGTGCGCGCAATACCGCTGCGAATCAACGCGTCCACCATTTGCAGGCCATAGGCGAAGCCGGCGCACTGCTGGCGGATGTCGAGGGCCGGCAGCGGCCTCAAGCCCAGCTTCTGCTGGATGAGGGTGCCGGAGCCGGGAAAGTAGTGGTCCGGCGTCATCGTGGCGCAGACCAGATAGTCCACGTCGCCCGGGTCGACCCCCGCGTCCTCCAGGGCCGCTCGCCCCGCCTGGGCTCCCAAATCGGAGGAGCCGACGCCCCGCTCGACGTAGAACCGCGTCGAGATGCCGCTGCGCTCCCGCACCCAGTCGTCGCTGGTCTCGATGATCCGCGACAGCATCGTGTTGTCGACTTCGAGCGGAGGGATGGCGATCCCGGTTCCCGCGAGCACGGCACGAGCCTGGGTCATTTGAGCTCCTTCGAAAGGGAGAGCTAGTTCTGCACCGGCTGCAAGGTGACCGGTTGGGCTCGGGGAACGTAGTTGACGGTCAGATCGCCGCGTTTGATGAATCGATAGACCGCGTTCGGTTTGTTGCCGTCGAGCCCGGAAGGCGCGCCGGTGCCGTACGTCCAGACTTCGACGGCCGACTCCTTGGGCGACGGTGAAACCTCGTAGCCCTCTTTCACCGGCCGGCCATAGAGCACGAAGATGGCGCCGCGGTCGGTGCGGTGGCCAAGGTAACCGGCCTCGCTGTACAGGCGGTCGGCGGTCAGCGCCCGCTCCGCATAGGCCTGGCGGACGGGCTCGCCGCGCTTCTTCCAAAAGCTCTCGGCAAAGGCGGCCGCCGCCGAATCGTCCTTGAGCGCCAGGAAGGCCTGGATCTCTTCGGGAGTCGCCAGCCGGGCAATGGGGCCGACCAGCCACGCCGACCAGTCCGGTCCCAGGAATGGGTTCGTCAGGTCCGCCATGGTCCGGGTGGCGCCGGCATCGCCGCAGCTCGCGGCGAGCAGGGCCAGCAGCAGCAGGACCGGAGCGTGTTTGATGCTCTTGATCATCTCAATGTCCCATCTGAATTGACCATCTCGTCAACCCTGGCTGTGGCGGAGCAGATCCAGGAACTCTTCGCGGACCTGCTTCTGGTGGAAGATGCCGCGCAGCGCGGAGGTCACCGTAACGGCCCCCGGCTTCTTGACGCCGCGCATCTCGACGCACAGATGCCGCGCCTCGATGACCACCATGGCGCCCAGCGGCTGGAGCTTCTCTTCCAGAAAGCTCACCACCTGCTCGGTGATCCGCTCCTGGAGCTGAGGCCGTTTGGCGTAGAACTCCAGGATGCGGGAGAACTTCGACAGCCCCAGGATGCGGTCGCGGGGAATGTAGGCGATATGGGCGTGGCCATAGAACGGGACGAGGTGGTGGGCGCACATGGAGTAGAAGGGAATCTGCTTCTCCATCACCATGTGGCTGTACTGCTCCTCGTTGGGAAAGGTCGTCACCTTCGGCTCCGCTCCCTCGGCGAGTCCCTGGAACATCTCCATGTACATCTTGGCGACCCGCAGGCCGGTCTCGGCCAGATTCGGATCCTTGAGATCCAGCCCCAACGCCGCAAGAATCCCCCGCACGTGGTGGGCGACCGTATCCAGCTTCCGCTGCTGTGCCTCGTCCAGCTCGGTGAGGGCCACCGGCGGCACATGCTCGGGGACGATGACGTGAGGCTCATGGCTCATGAATCAGCTCCTACAAACAGGCTCCGAACGGCTTCCTATCCTACACCACCGCCCACTGCCCCTGATCTCCCGCTATGATCCGGTGGGCAAGGAGGCGCGCGATGCTCTATGACCTCTCGCCCACCATCCGTCCGGAGACTCCCGTCTGGCCGGGTGACACGCCGTTCCACTCTCGTCTGACGTGGGCTCTCGCCGAAGGGGCGAGCGTCAACCTCTCGATGATCACCACGACGCCGCATCTCGGCTCGCACGCCGACGCCCCCTTTCACACCGAGGCCCGGGGCGACGGCATCGAGGACATGCCTCTCGACCGCTACCTCGGGCTCTGCCGGGTGGTGCGGGTGCCTCCCCAGCCGCTGATCGAGCCGCGCCACGTGGAGGGAATCGATCTCGCCAATCCAGGCCGGCTGCTGTTCCGCAGCGAGAGCGTGCGCGACCGCCGTGTCTTTCCCGAGAGGTTCACCGCCCTCTCTCCTGAGCTCGCCAACCTCCTGGCCGAAAAGGGCGCCCGGCTGGTGGGCATGGACACGCCCTCGGTGGATCCTTTCGACAGCAAGACGCTGGACGCTCACCACGCACTGTTCCGCGGCGGCATCGCCATCCTCGAAGGGCTGGTGCTGGACGGCGTTCCCGAGGGGATTTACGAGCTCATCGCCCTGCCTCTGCGTTTGGCGGGGCTCGACGCTTCCCCGGTGCGGGCAGTCTTGCGCACCGTCGAGGCGTGACAGGGCGGGATAGAATAACTGCCACGAGAGAAATCCGGTCCCCGCCCCGAGCGGTGGCCCTGAGAGGAGAGTTACCCGTGGACAGCAAGGAATTCGTCGCGCAACTGCTGGATGAGATGGGAAGTTTGTTCGCGCGGCTGGGGGAAACGGAGACGCTGGAGGCCGAGTCCGACGGCAAGGTGGACGTCGTCACCCTGCTGCGCCTGGCACTCAAGAGCGAGCTCGAAGCGAGCGAGCTCGCCGGCTTCTGGATGCCCAGCACTCCCGAGGTGGACGGCAAGATGGCCTTCGCCCTGCAGTGCGGCGACGAGATGAAGCACTACGGCTTGATCAGCGACCGCTTGGTGGCCCTGGGCGAGGATCTCACCAACTTCGATCCTCTCGAAGAGGGGCACAGCCCCCTCTATCAATACCTCCGCGGCCTGCGCACCACGGTCGAACGCATCGCCGCCGGCCCCTTCGCCAGCGAGGCGATCGCCCTGATTCGCAACGCCCAGTTCGTGACCTTCTGCCGCTCGGTGGGCGACGAGGAGACGGCCCGCCTCTACGCCGACACCATCCAGCCCGAGGAGGCCCACCACCACCACCTCGGCCGGGAGATCCTGGAGAAGTACCTCACCACTCCCGAGCTTCAGGAGCTCGCCGCCTCCGCCGTGCGCAACACCCTGGCCATCGCCGACGAGCTGCGCACCCTGGCCGTCAAAACCACGGGCGTCCATAACATCCCCGTTTCCTGAAACCGTCTCACCAGGAAAATCATGGCATCTGAGATCTCGACCCTCGCTGTTCTGGGCGCCGGCACGATGGGGCGAGGCATCGCCCACGTGGCCGCCGCCGCCGGCTTCACCGCACATCTCTTCGACACCCAGGAGGGCGCCATCCAGAAAGCCGGCGCCGCCATCCGCCGCAACCTCGCCAAGGGCGTCGAGCTCAAGAAACTCGCTCCGGAGGCCGCTGAGGCAGCCCTCGCCAACCTCCACTTCCACAGCAGTCTGCCAGAGGCTGTGGAAAACGCCGGCCTGGTGATCGAGGCCGTGCCGGAGGACATGACGCTCAAGATCGAGACCTTCCACGCCGTCACCATCCACGCGCCGCACGACGCCCTGTTTGCCTCCAACACCTCAGCCCTCTCGATCACCGAGATGGCAGCCGCCTCCGGGCGCCCGGAGCGCTTCGCCGGCATGCACTTCTTCAATCCCGTGCACGTGATGAAGCTGATCGAGCTGGTGCGCGGCCTCCAGACCTCGCAGGAGACGCTGGACGCCCTGACCCAGGTCGGCCGCCGGATGGGGAAGGAGATCGTCCTCGTCAACGAGGCCCCCGGCTTCGTCACCAGCCGCATCAACGCCCTGATCGGCAACGAGGCCTTCCGCATGCTTCAAGAGGGAGTAGCCACCGCGGAGGACATCGACAAGGCCCTGAAGCTCGGCTTGAACCACCCCATGGGCCCCTTCGAAATGGTCGACCTGGTGGGTCTGGACGTGCGTCTCTCCATCCTGGAGTTCCTCCACCGCACCCTCGGCGAGGCCTTCCGTCCCAACCAGATCCTGGTGCAGCACGTCCGCGCCGGACGTCTGGGCCGCAAGACGGGGCGCGGGGTCTACAGCTACAACGAACAGGGGGAGCGGGTGGGGTGAGGCGCGGCTTTCATCGAGTGTCCCACACCTCAATTTGGTCTGCCCTCCAGAACTGCGATTCCCAGTGAATTACGGGCAGGAAGAAGGCCTGCCCGTAATTGGCGTAATATAGGCGTAATATTCCGAGGACGCCTAGGC
>DATIOS010000553.1:0-11948 GCA_035472915.1 Thermoanaerobaculia bacterium | reverse complement strand
CGCCGACCGCGGCGGGCCGGTCCTCGGGATCTGCAACGGGTTCCAGGTCCTGGCCGAGGCCGGGCTCGTGCCGGGTGCGCTGCTGCGGAACCGCGCGCTGCGCTTCGTGTGCCGCGAGGTCACGCTCCTGCCCGAGCACCCCGACACGCCGTTCACCCGCGAGCTCGACGGCCGCCCGCTCCGGATGCCCGTTGCGCATGGCGAGGGCTGCTACTACGGCGACGACGCGGCCCTCGACGCGCTCGAACGGGACGGGCGCGTCCTGTGGCGCTACGCGAACCCCGACGGCTCCGTGGCGGGCCCCGACGACCCCGGCAACCCCAACGGGTCGCTGCGCGGGATCGCGGGCGTGCGGAACGCGACGGGCAACGTGGCCGGCCTCATGCCGCACCCGGAGACGGCGTCGGAGGCCATCCTGGGGTCGGACGATGGCCTGGGCATCATCCGCTCGCTCGTCGTCAGCTCGGCCGAGTGGGCGTCGACCGGCTCGATCACGGGCCCAACGGCGTTGGATCGAGACGGTGCGCGATCCGGTCCGCCAGGCACGGGCCTGGGTGGCGGCCGGTGAGCCCGAACGCGCCGTCGAGGTCCTCGGAGCGGAGAACGCCAGCGGCTTTTCCACCTCGCCTGCGGTCGTCGTCAGCGCCTGGCAGGCGGAGCGGGAAGGGCGTTGGAACGATGCGGCGAGCCTCTGGCAATCCATAGGCCGGCCGCGCGACGAGGCCCGTTGTCTCGCCCGCGAGGCGCCGAAAGCGCTCCCCGATCTCTCGTCCGGCTCTCAGTCCTCTGGCGACGAGCCCAGAGACGAGAATTGATCACAAGAATCTGCCAAAACACTTGCATTGCTCGGCCTTTCGTGAGATTTTCATGCAGCTACTAAGATTCCGGCAAGGCGGCCGGGGAGGAACCCAGGATGCGGCCGTGGCCTGAGCACCCTCCGCGTGAAGCCTTCGAGCGGCTGGTCCGCGGCGGGGCTGCGTCTGGAGAGACCCGGGAGATCGTTCAGCACCTGCTCGCCGGTTGTTCGAGATGTGGATGTATCGTGGAAGAAACACGCAGTCAATCCCTGGAGCCGGCACCGAAGGTCGAGACCTACGACGCCGTCTTGGACCGCCTGGAGGGCAAACTCGCCCGGGGGGCCGAGGGGCTCATCGCCGGCACTCCTTCGCTCTATGAAGAGCTCCTTGGCCATCAAGCGGTGGAGGGCCTCTTCCAGGTCCATAGCACCCGCCGCTATGCGAGTCTCGCCCTTTGCGAGCTGCTGCTAGGTAAAAGTCGCGAGCTGGCGCTGGCGGCTCCGGAGCAGGCGCGCCAGGCGTTGGAGCTGGCAGCCGCCGCGGCCGAGCAGCTCGACCTCGACGTCTACGGCGCCCCAGTCGTTCAGGATGCCCGGGCGAGCGCCTGGGCTTACCTGAACGGGAGGCAGCGGGTGGTGGCCGACCTGCGATCCGCCGAAAAGTCGATGACCGCCGCGGGCCGGCTGCTCAAGGCGGGAACCGGCCGTTCGCCGCGGGCACGCGCCGAGCTGCTGACCCTTCAGGCCTCGCTGCGCGCCTACGGCGGCCGTTTCGAAGAGGCCCTCGGCCTGCTCAATCGGGCGGCGACGCTCTACCGCCGGGAAGGCGACCGCCACCTCCTCGGCCGGACGCTGCTCAAGAAAGGAACCGTCCTCGGCAACGCCGGCCGGCCGGACATCGCCGTGCGCCTGATCCGGCGCAGCATGGACCTGATCGATCCGCCGCGTGAGCCGCGGCTGATGGTTTGCGCCACCCACAACTTCATCTGGTTCCTCAACGAAAGCGGCCGGACGGGCGACGCGGCCTCCTCTCTCCAGAGCGCCCGCCGGCTGTACCGTCAAGCGGGCGACCGCCAGCATCTCGGCCGCCTGCGCTGGCTGGAAGGCAAGCTCGCCCCCCGTCTCGACGGGGCCGAGGGCGCCCTCAGCGACGCCCGGGACGAGCTGGCTCGCGAGGGACTTTCCTACGAGGCGGCGCTGGCGGCCATGGACCTCGCCCTGCTCTATGCCGGCGAGAGCAAGGGCCCGGCCATGCGCCGGCTGGCCGATCAGATGCTCCCGCTCTTCCGCTCCGGCACCATGTACCGTGAGACCATGGTCGCCCTCCTCTCCTTCCAAAAGGACGCCGAGAAGATCTCCTCCGTCGAGCTGATCCAGGAGCTGGGGGCTCATCTGCATCGCGTCTGGGAGGAAAAAAACCCTCCCGGCTTGGTGCGCTCGCTGAGCACTGCCCTTCTCCCGCGATCCACCTGACGGTCGCGCCGCCGCCAGGTCCCTCCTGCTCGGGAAAGCTCCCGGATGAGTCCGGTCAATTCCCGGACATCTCGGGTAAGCTCCCGGATGAGTCCGGTCAATTCCCGAACGAGTCGGGTGAGCTCCCGGACGACAAAGGTACGCTCCCGGACTAGTCGGGTGAGCTCCCGGAGAAGTCAGGTGAGCTCCCGGACGTCCAAGGCAAGCTCCCGACCGACAAAGGCACACTCCCGGACCGCTCAGGTAGGTTCCCGGAGTGCTCGGGTAGGCTCCCGGGCGAGTCGGGCGAGCTCCCGGACGACTTGGGAATTGCCCCAGCCTATAATCGGACTCGCCATGACCTTCCTCTCGGACGCCGACCTGCTCGGCCGCCTGATCGCCTTCGATACCACCAGCCGCAACAGCAATCTGCCGCTCGCCGACTTCCTTTGCGACTACCTGGACCGGCCGGGAGTCCGGATCTCCCGCGTTCCCTCGGCGGACGGCGGCAAGACCAATCTCGTCGCCTGGGTGGGCCCCGAGCCCACGGGGGACCGGCGCGGGCTGGTGCTCTCGGGACACATGGACGTCGTCCCCGCCGAGGAGGACGGGTGGACGAGCGATCCGTTCACTCTGACCGATGATGGCTACCGCTGGGTCGCCCGCGGCTCCTGCGATATGAAGGGCTTTCTGGCCCTCGCCACCAACCTCGCCGCCGAGGCAGTCACGGCCACCTGGCGCGCTCCCCTGGCGCTGGTCTTCACCTACGACGAAGAGGTGGGCACCCTGGGGGCGAAGCGGCTCACCGAGAGCTTTCCCGAGGCGGCGGCCCTGCCCCGCAGCGCCATCATCGGCGAGCCCACGTCGCTGCGCGTAGCCCGCACCCACAAGGGGCACTTCAAGATGCGGGTAACCCTCCACGGTGTCTCCGCGCACAGCGGCTACCCTCATCTGGGCGCCAACGCCATCGAGCCCGCCGGCCGGGTGATCGAGGCCCTTGCCGCCCTGCGCCGGGAGCTCGAAGCCGAGACGCCGCTCAACCGCGAGCTGTTTCCGGAGGTCCCCTTCGTGCCCCTCAACATCGGCACCGTCCACGGCGGCTCGGCGATCAACGTCGTGCCGGACTGCTGCGTGGTGGAGGTCGGAGTCCGGCCCCTGCCAGGCCTCGGCTCGGCTGAGCTGATCGAACGGGTCGACCGCGTCGTGCGTGCCGCAGCCGCCCCCTTCGCACCCATCTCTGTCAACCTCGAGCTGCTCTCGGACAGCCCTCCCCTCCTCCTGGACGAGGCCGCCCCCATCCACCGTCACCTCTGCGCCCTGGTGGGCCAGACTGCGGGGTCGAGCGTCTCTTTTGCCACCGACGCCGGCTGGTTACAGCACCTTGGCCTCGATTGCGCCATCTTCGGCCCTGGTTCCATCGAGGTCGCCCACAAGCCCAACGAACACCTGCCGAAGCCGGAGTTTGCCGCCGCCCGGGAGCTCCTGGCGCACACGATCCACCACTTCTGCCAGATGGGAAACTGATGTCGCGGATCCTCGCCGCCGACCTGACCTGGACGGGCGACCGGTTCGAGACGGGCGTTCAGATCGCCGTCGGCGAGGACGGCCGCATCGAGGCCGTAGGCGCCCTGAACCGGACGCCCGATGTCCGCCTCGCCGGCCGCGCCATTCTTCCCGGCTTCGTGATCGCGCACTCCCACGCCTTCCAGCGCGGCTTGCGCGGGCGGGGCGAGACCTTCCCCCGCGGCAGCGGCAGCTTCTGGACGTGGCGCGAGGCTATGTACGACCTGGTCTCGCGGCTCGACGCCGGCACCTTCCGCGCCCTCTGCCTCCAAACCTTTCGCGAGATGCGCTCGGCAGGCGTCACCACCGTGGGGGAGTTTCACTACTTCCATCACCGGGTGGAGGGGCCGGATGCCGCCGACTATGAATTCGACGCGCTGGTTCTCGCCGCCGCCGCCGAGGCGGGCCTGCGCATCGCACTCATTCAGTCCTACTACCACACGGGAGCGGTTGGCCAGCCGCTGGAGGGAGCCCAGCGGCGCTTCCGCTCCCCATCGCCGCAAGTTTACTGGGAGCAGATGGAGCGCCTGGCAGGGCTCGTCGATCCCCGCCGACAGAGCCTGGCCGCCTCGGTCCACAGCCTGCGGGCCGCGGGACCGGAAGATCTGGCGGCCATCTACCAGGAAGCCCGGCGGCGGGATCTACCCTTCCACCTTCACGTCGAGGAGCAGCAAAGGGAGATCGAGGACGTCATCGCATTCTACGGCCGGCGCCCCATGGCCCTGCTGCTGGAGACCCTGGGCACGGCCACGGACCTGACGGCCGTCCACTGTACTCATACCGACAGCGAAGAGATGGATCGTTTCTTGGCTGCGGGCGGCACCGTCTGTTTCTGTCCGCTCACGGAGGGAAACCTGGGCGACGGAATCCCAGGCTCCCCGCGGGCTCACCCGACGAGTGGAGCCTTCTGCCTGGGCAGCGACTCCAACAACCGCATCTCACCCATCGAAGAGATGCGCTGGCTCGAATACGGCCAGCGCCTGGCCACGGAGACGCGTGGCGCGCTGCGAGACGAACACGGAAACGTCGCGAAGCTCCTGCTGGAAGCGGCCACCGTGGGAGGCTCCAGGGCCCTGGGAATCGAAGCCGGCCGCCTCGCCCCCGGCCTCTGGGCCGACTTCGTCGCGCTCGATCTGGAGTCGCCTTCCCTGGCGGGCTGGACGCCGGAGACGCTGCTGGAGTCCGTGATCTTCGGGGCGACGGAAGCCGTGGTGGCGGGGACGTGTGTGGGTGGGGAGTGGGCGGAGCATAGATAACGAGCATTCCTCCGGGTCGGCGTCACCATGGGGCGCCACCGCAGGATGGCAGGCCGGAGTCAGGCTTGACTCATCCTGATCGCGGCCCTACGCAGCTCGGCGGCGATCCCCTCGACGTCTCCGAGCTCGTCTCTCAGGATGCCGTAGAGCTCCGCTGCAGTCACCTCCTGATAGAAGTGCGTCAGGCGGTTGCGAAATCCTCCTAGCTGTCTCAGAACTTCGGCGAGGGCAGGATCATGGATGAGGTCCTTCTCCGCCGCGAGACGGGCGAGCTCCTTGTATTCGAGCGCCCCCTGCCCATATCCCTTGGCCAGGAGATGGCGAAGGACGTCGAACAGCCCCTGGATAGCCCTCCGGAGAAAAGATTCCGCGGCCGCGGGATTCCTGAAATCCGCAGTGAACTCCTCTGGAGATCCGGCGGGGAGGCTCCGGAGGCCAGTCAGGCAATCCTCTACACCCTGGAGGAGGTCGCCCACGACTTTGAGGTTGATCCTTCCCGTCGTCATGTCGTACTCACTCCAAACCTCTCGATCTCGATCCTTCTCTGAGTGGGAAGCAGTTCCTCGGCGCAGCTCATGACCACCAATTCGTAGCGGTCCGCCTGGTTGGGATCAGTCGCCGCCACCCGATGCCCATCGATGGCGTTGAATTGGAATAGCGCGTCAACCCGCTGCAACGGTACGAGGTCGACCCGTAAAGGATCGAACAGATCTTCAAAATCCACCTGCAACTCGGAGAGTACCTGTGGGTTCCAGGAGGTATCCCGAAAGACGATCCCGATGTCGATATCCGAGCCTCCTGCCGGAACGGCCGCATCCCGCAATAGCCGCAACCCCTCATCGGCCCGCGAGCCGAATAGGTAGACCGCGAGGAGACCGTGCTCGCGGCAGATTCGATCCAGAAGATCTTGCCGGCTCGCCATGTTCCTGATCGCCATACCCTGCCCCTCCCACGAGATCATGACACAGCGACGGTTCACCCCAGGATAGAATCTTCGCCGCTGGCGCGGAGATCGCGGCCACAGCCTGAGGAGAAACCCGAATGTGCGGACGCTACACACTCAGCTCATCCAGCGACGAGATCGCCCTGCTCTTTGACCTGCACGAGCTCCCTCAGGTCATCCCCCGCTACAACCTCGCCCCTACCCAGGAGGCCGCGGTAGTTCGCGTTCCGGCTCCCGGAGCCCCGCGCCAGCTCGTGCCGCTGCGCTGGGGGCTCATTCCCTACTGGGCGAAGGAGGCGGCCATCGGCAACAAGCTCATCAACGCCCGCGCCGAGAGCGTCGCCGAGAAAGCCTCGTTCAAGTGGAGCTTCAAGAAGAAGCGCTGCCTGGTTCCGGCCAACGGCTTCTTCGAGTGGAAGAAGGAGGGGAAGGCCAAGCAGCCATTCCTGATTCACCGGCAAGACGGCAAGCCCTTCGCCTTCGCCGGCCTGTGGTCCACCTGGGTGGACAAGGAGCATGGCGGCGTCCCCGTCGAGACCTTCACCATTCTCACCACGGACCCCAACGACCTGATGCGTCCCATCCACAACCGCATGCCGGTCATCGTCGATCGAGAAGATTTCGACCTCTGGCTGGACCCCAAAATCGAGGATGCGGCCAAGCTCCAGCCCCTGCTCGTCCCCCACGCCGTAGACGGCTTCGAAGCTTTTCCCGTCAGCCGCAACGTGAACAGCCCGGCCCACGATGCGCCGGACTGCGTGGCGCCGCTGGCGGAGTCGTCGTCAGAGCCGCCCTCTCAGAACGCATAGGCCAGCGCAAAAATCCCCACCATCGCGAAAACCAGGGCCAGCTTGGCGCCGATGCCGAGGATCATGCCCAGCCAGGTGCCGAGGCCCACCTTGCCGGCTTGACGGAGATTGCGCACGGAGAGCCACTCCCCCGCCACAGCGCCCAGGAACGGGCCGAAGATCAAACCGGGAATGTTGAAAAAAAGACCCACGATGGTGCCCAGGAACGCTCCCGCCAGGGCCAACCAGCTCGCCCCCACCCGCTTGGCGCCCCACCGCGACGCCAGGAAATCCACGACGAAGGTGAGGACCATCAGGATCGCCAGGATCGAGATCGTGAACCCTCCGACCTTTTGAAAACCGTCCGCCCAGGCGCCACAGACCAGCCCCAAAAAGACCAGGGGCGCCCCGGGCAGGGCGGGCAGCACCGTGCCCGCGATCCCCACCAGCACCAGGATGGCGGCCAGCAACCAGAGCGGGCTTTCCACGCCTTCAACCTCCTAACCGAGAACCTTGCGGCACAGCTCCACGAACCTGCGTTTGTGCAAGTCTCCGTCCAGCACGTCGTAGTGGTTGGGGACGATCCAGCGGGGATCGAGCGCCAGAACCTGCCGCAGGCTTTGCGGTATCAACTCCGGCTGGGTGTTGAGGATGGGCGGCGGCCGGTGGGTATTGAAGAAGTAGCTGGCGAAAAGGTCGCCCGAGAAGAGTAGATCGTGCCGAGCGCTGTAAAAGCCGCAATGGCCTGCCGTGTGGCCAGGAAGATGAATCACCCGCAACCCGCCCCAGAACGGCAGCTCCTCGCCGGCTGCCAAAGGCTCGTCGATCAGCGCCGGCCGGTACTGGTAGACCCAGCGGCCAAGCCTCTCGAGACGTCCGCACCAGCGGGTGATCCCCTCGTAGGGATAGGTGCCGTCGATATGCCGTTGCTCGGCGGGATGGGCATACACCGGGGCGCCCGTCCACGCCTTGACGGCGGCCAGATTTCCGGCGTGATCGAGATGCCCATGCGTGAGGAGGATCCCCTGGATGGATTTCGCCCCCAGGCCCAATCGCTGCATCCGCCGGCGGAGTAGCGCGGGTTCCACGGGGGTCATGCCGGTGTCGATCAGCCAGGCCCTCTCCCCCTCCACCAACAGGTGAAAGACGCTCATGGCGCCCCGGATGCCGTAGAGGCCAGGGGGACGGGCACGGTGCGTCACGGTGCGGCCCGGCCCAGCCGGCGGTCGAAGAAGTCCGCCGCTGCCCGGTAGGCGGCAAGCCAGCTCGCCGTGCGCAGGAAGCCGTGAATCTCGTCGGGCAGGATGAGCTGCTCCACCTCGACGTGCCGCTCCCGCAGGGCCTCCACCAGGTCGACCGTTTCGCGGAAGGAAACGTTGCGATCGTCGTCGCCGTGGATCACCAGCACGGGCGACTTCCAGCCGTCGAGCCAGGCCATGGGCGACGATTCGAAGGCCAGCCGCTCCTCGTCCGGCTTCGGGCTGTAATTGGGGATGAAAGTGCGGATGCCCACGTTCCAGTTGTGCACGCCGTGAAAATCCACCCCGGCGGCGAACAGATTCGACGCGCGGGCCAGCCCCAGCGCCGTGAGGTAGCCGCCATAGGAGCCGCCCCAGAGGCCGATGCGGCCGGGGTCGACGTCCGGCCGGCCCCGCAGGTAGAGCCCGGCGCCCAGCACGTCGTTGAACTCGCTGGCGCCCGTCGCCCCCTGCGCGGGCGCCTCGCGAAACGCCATCCCATACCCCGTGCCCGAGCGGTAGTTGACGGCCAGCACCACATAGCCGCGGGCCGCCAGGTATTGGTTCATGGCGTAGGCGTTGTTGTAGTAGCCGATGTAGTGCCAGCCCAGCAACATCTGGCGATGCGAGCCGCCGTGAAAAAAGAGGAGGCCCGGCCGTCGCTCCCCCGGCTTAACGCCCGGCGGCAGGAAGAGCTGGCCGTGGATGCGCAATCCGTCGGAGGCGCTGAAGATCACCGGCAGCGGCTCCACCAAGGCGCTCTCGGGGAAGCTCGCGGGCACCGTGCCCTGGGTCAGCGGCCGGGGCTCGCCGCTTCCCATCTGGATCACCGCCTCGGCCGGCCGCTTCGCTCCGGAGCGGAGATACGCCAGCGTCTTGTCCCCAATCATCACGGGCAACCATTCGATTCCCGACCCCTTCGTGAGCTGGACGGGCCGGCCAGCCGAGACGTCAACCCGCCAGAGATGGCGCCGGTCGAGATCATCCTGATTGGAGTTGAAAACGACCTGCCGGCGATCCGGCGTGAGATTGACGGTTTCGATTTCGAAATCGCCGGGAGTCAAAAGGGTCGCCTTCCCTCCAGAAGCCGGGACGGAATAGAGATGGAGCCAGCCGTCCTTTTCCCAGGGGAAAATCAGGCGGTCTCCCGCCGCCCATAGGATCTGGTTGGCCGCCACCATCTCCGCAAACGCGCTCCCCGGGCCAGGATCGGCGTGCCATACCGTCCTCGCCTGGCCGGTCAGGACGTCCGCCACGAGGATGGACCACGGTTCGGAGCTCGGATTGGCGTGGAACAGAGTGACCTTGGACGACGCCGGAATGCGCAGGAACGCCACCCGTGAGCCGTCCGGGGACCATGCGGGCTCGAGATCGGAGTCGACGCTGGGAGCCATCCACCGCACGGTCTTCGAGCCCAGGTCGTAGACGCCAACAAAGCCGTGATCGCCACGGTCACTGACGAACGCGAGCTTCGATCCGTCCGGCGAGAAGCGGAGCTGCCGGGCGCCGCCCCGCACTTCGATCCACGTGACAGGTTCGCCTTTGCCGGTGAAGGGCGCCCAGAGGACCTTGCCGTGGTTCACAAAGGCCACGCCGTCCCCGCGGGGGGAGACCGCCGCGCCGTGCCCCTGTGCGATCTTCACCGGCGTCGCCGATTCGGCTCCATCGAGAGCGAGGCGCCAGACGACCTGCTCGGCACCGGCCGGATCGCTCGTCGGGTTGGGGACGTCTCCCTGCCGGTTGGCGCCGCCACCGCGGACGTAGATCATTTCCTTGCCGTCCGGCGTCCACTCCAGGCCGCCGAGCTGCTGACCGTCGTCCAAGGTGTAGCGGGTGACCTGCCGCCCCTTGTAGCCGGGGGGTTCGGCCACCCAGACATTGCGCACCCCGCCGGCGTTCTGGATCCACGCCAGCTTCCCGCCCGCGGGGGATGCCAGCAGCTCCGACGGGAAGGGCGCCGCGAGAAGCCCCTCGAGAGTGACCGCCGCCGGCCGGGCGACCCGCGACCTATCGGCGAACAGAACGACGGCAAAGACGAGAACCCAACGAACGCGATTGCGGAGCATCACCCCTCCAGGTCAGGAAGCCCGTTCACTGGAGGGATCATAATCTCCCAGGAAGGGAGGCTTTGGAAGGCCTACTCCCTCGCCTTCTGGAACTCCAACACGGGGTCGTACTCGGCGCGTCGAAGATAGATCGCGATGTCGTTGATCAGGGCAAGGCTGACCGTTTCGGTCTCCACGGCCTGTCTGAAGTAAGTCAAAGCTGCCAAGGCCTCGCCGTGGATATGGAGCGATGAGAAGATGGGCAACATCTCCGACGCCAATCGCCTTACGTCAGCCATCCTCTTTTGCTCGGTATAGAGGGCGGCGAGCTCCAGAGAGACCAGGGCGGTGTCATAGGGAATGCCCTCATGAATGAAGCCGTCACGGGCAGCCAGGAACAGCGACTCTGCGAGCTCCGCCTGGCCCAGGCCCCGAGAGATCTTGCCCTTCACCCACTTGCGTCGGTTCTGCGACCAGGCATCCGGAAAGCTACGATACAGAGAACGGGCCTCGCGATAGACCCTTTGCGCCTCAAGATAGCGACCAGAGGCAGTGAGATATTCAATTAGATTGTGGCGGGCACAAAGCAGAAGACGGGGTTCCTGCTCTGGATCGATCAGCTCAACCGCTTGAAACAGGATGGGGATCCCTTTCTCCGGTTCTCCTGTGAAGTGGTAGACCGTCGACAGGTTGACCAGAGACCTGCCAGCCCGGTGCCGCTGACTGCTCTGCAGAAAAATTGCCACGGCGCGCCGCAGAAGCTTGAAGGCTTGCTCAAGCTGCCTCTGATCCCGCCGTAATGAAGCCTCGAGATCTAGGAGGATCGCACGCTCAAGCGGGTCCTGAGTACCCCGCTGTAGGTGACCGTAAGCCGTGAGAAAAGCTTCGTCAGCAGCCTGGAGATCCGAGCGTAGCCGGAGGGAATTGCCGACGTAAGCCCAGGACCGAGCCCGCAGGTCCTCGATGAGCGACTCTCCGTAGTAGCAAGCGTCCAGATTCTCGGAAAGCCGCAGGGCCAAGAGGCCCAGCTCCTCGCCCCGAGCTGGATGGTGGATTCCCGTCTCCAGGCTGCGCTCGATCAGCAGCTCGAAAAGTCCCCAAGTGTGGAAACGAGACGAGCCCAGCAGGAGATCCCACTGCTCAGCCGGCTGTCGCGTCAGCTCCACAAAAAGGCTGGGCGCCGCCATCCTCTCCTTCGCGAGGGCCCGCTCGCGCTCGAACAGCGTCTGCCCTTCAGGGACGCTGGGGCAAGACTCGGCAGGCTTACGGGGCCAAAGGAGGATATCCGCGGTCTTCTTGGACATCGACCGCTGGCGCACGATGCCCTGGAAGCGGCGGCGGCAGGCGAGGCAGCCGACGAGATGATCCACGACCTCCAGGTGCTGCCGGGACAGCGACACGAGGAACTCTTCCAGGGTGTAGCTATTGGGGTGGATCTTCAACGCGGGGTCCTCCTCTCCGAAAAAGGGCAAAGTATGAGGCCGTGATGATTTCGCCTCTACATTACTAGTTACCGCAGAAGCACCAAACGTGACAACACGAAAGGAAAAAAAATAAGCGCCGATCGGGGACCGGCGCCAGAAAAACGCTGGAAGCCCTACTTTTTAGCCGTTTGGGTCCATCTGACTACCTGCATCCGTGTTCGCATTAGACGAAAAATTGTGGGGCAGTCCGTTGGGATCCATGATGCTTCCCGCCTTTTCCCAGGTCCCTCTCACTCCAGAAGTGTGGACAGGGACAGCCGGAAGGACAATTGAGGCGAGCCAGTTCCAGGCCGCAGCGAGGAATCCTTCGGCCCGGGGTCCGTCCGCGCGGTGAACCGGAGGCACGGCGTACGCTGAAGAGACGAAGAGAGTAGATAGGACGA